>JANPII010000067.1:0-10682 GCA_031424915.1 Pseudomonadota bacterium | reverse complement strand
TGGCTCTCCAGAGCGTATTCCTACTTTCATCAGTAAAGCTAAAGACAAAAATGATCCATTTAGACTGATGGGGTTTGGTCATCGGGTTTATAAAAATTATGATCCTCGCGCCTCTGTGCTCAAAGAGGCGTGCTATGGGGTATTAAAAGAGATGAATATCAAGGATGACCTGTTACTGGATATAGCAATGGAGTTAGAGCAAATTGCTCTGCGTGATGAATACTTTATAGAACGTAAGCTATATCCTAACGTTGACTTCTATTCAGGCATTATATACAGAGCTTTGGGTATACCAACTCCGATGTTTACTGTAATGTTTGCAATTGCACGCACTGCTGGTTGGGTAGCACAGTGGAAAGAGATGATCGAAGACCCACAGCAAAGAATAGGCCGCCCACGCCAACTTTATAATGGGCATATATTAAGAGCCTATACAGCCATAAATAAACGTAAGTAGTCTACTACTAGGCTTTACAATTTATTTAAGCTAGGCTTAAATTGCAGAGGGAATTGATAAGAAGGATAGTATGAATAAAAGGAATCAAGTAGGCTTTTCATTGGTTGAACTAGCAATTGTTGTGCTAATAATAGGATTTTTACTCATAGGCGTTTCTTATGGGCTAAACCTTATACACCAAGCTCGAATGCGCACCGTTATCAGCGAGTCCGATAACTTCTTGACTTCCATTCAAGCATTTAGCGATAAGTACCAAACTTTGCCCGGAGACTTACCCACTGCTTTTAATGTCTGGGGTACTTCCTGTGCTGCTACTGCAGCTCTGTGCAATGGTAATGGAGATGGCTATATTAAGAATAATACTGGTGGGGTGGATGAACGTTTTCGTGCCTGGCAGCATTTACAACTGGCTGATATGATCCCAGGCAACTATAGCGGTATTGCTACTACCGTAGGACAAGGAGACATAGGAATCAATGTACCTCAATCTGGCTATAACAGCAGCGCAGGTTGGAGTTTTGATTATAATGGCAGCTATGCGCCCCCTACAGTCTCTGGACAGTTCATGGAAATTGGAGCTTTTAAAGCCAATAACCAACCTACAGGGCCATTATTTACTCCCCAAATTGCCAAATTAATAGATGAGAAAGTAGATGACGGTATGCCTAACAATGGCTTTGTTATGGCTGACGGTGTAGCCAGTAGCAACGGCTGCCATAGTGCCGCCACCCTTGCAGCAACTTATAATGCTAGCACTGTAACAACTTCGGCTTGCGCTCTGCGCTTTACATTTAAAAAATAAGAAAGGAGAGAGCATGACGCGGCAGATTTTTTCATTATACAGAGGCTTAAAGCTGGCGGTGCTAGGTATGCTATTACTTGCACCAGCAGCATACGCAAAGACCATAGATTCCACTTCTTTAGAAGAATGGCATAACCCTAATTCTCAAGTATTTAAATATCTTAACTCATATGCTATTGCTGATATGCTATATGATAATGCCTTAAAAGCTAATAACAAGATTCTATTTCATTGTGATGAGCGCTATAACATCAGCATTGGTGAGGTTACTGTTATTCAGCCTATACAGTTTGAAAAGACCATTAATCACCCTAAAACTGGATTTTGGCATCATCGCTATACTCTTTTCCGTTGTAATCGAGATATTACATATAACGTATACTTTGTGGCGCAAAATAAAATGCCACCCCGCGCCATTGCAGGTCCTTTAGGCAATACCTTGCTCTCAGTTACTGCAATTGTAGAACTGACTCCTATAGTGTATAAAGCAGCAGCAGAGCTCCTACAATGCGGGGGTGAGGATTTCAGTAATACAGCCTTTACTAGTAACACATTAATAGTGGCTCAACCTAATGAAAGAGAGGGTAAGCGTACTTGGCAGGAAGAATGGCATATCTATGCTTGCGCTGATACTGCAATTATAACTATAGAATGTATTCAAACCCTTGCAGACCAAAAAATGGAATATAAAATTATAAGCGCCCACCGCAGTTAACAAATTGACACTAAAGCAGGGCTAAAACATGAGGTAGAGGAAAGGAATGTTTTTGCCCTGGACACTAAAGCCAAAGGTGTCTTGCATATGCGGTCTACCTGGTGTATGTTATATTACTCTACATACTTGAGGTTTTATATGACTTTATACTCTTTCATCTCAAATGCTTCGGCAAATGAGCAATCTACTACCACGGTAACTCCTTCTTCTGGCGAGGCAACAGCGTCTCAAAGCGCCCCTATGGAACAATCTATTATGGCTAATTTGGTACCACTAGTTGCGGTGATGGCCATCATCTATTTCTTACTAATTCGTCCACAACATAAAAAAGCACGGGAGCTACAGATGATGACTGGTGGCTTGGCTAAAGGTGATCATGTGGTTACTTTAGGCGGAATTGCTGGTACTGTTATTGATTCTAGTGAAGATACTTTCATAACACTAGAGATTGCCAAAGATGTAACAATACAGATTAAGCGTGAGGGAATTGGAGAAGTAATACGAGATAAAGTAGAAAAGGCTCATACTAAGCCAGCTGCTGTCAAGAAAGCTCTTTCTACCCAAAAAAATGCTAAGACATCAGCAAAAAAAGGTAATAATCCTAAATCTCAAAATAAATAAGCAGTATACGCAATGCCAAAAGTACATTTTATTACTGCTGGGGACAAAAAAGTTAGTGTCGAGGCACCAGTGGGCATTTCTCTACTTGAAGTTGCCCACCGCAATAATATAGATCTAGAAGGAGCCTGTGAAGGCTCCCTAGCCTGCTCTACCTGCCATGTTATTGTAGCCTCCGAATGGTTTAGTAAATTAGAGAATTCTTCTGAAGAAGAAGAAGATATGCTTGACCTCGCCTTTGGCCTGACGCATACTTCTAGACTAGGGTGTCAAATTATCATAAGCGACAAGCTTGATGGTTTGACTGTTACGTTGCCTGCGGCCACACGCAATATGATGGTAGGAAAAAAATAACATGCAGAATGTACTTATGGATTATCTGCCAATTTTGATCTTCCTATCAATTGCTGGAATACTATCTAGCATCATGGTGCTGATTCCATTTCTGCTCAATAGATATCCTAGTGATGCTGCTAAGCTTTCTCCTTATGAATGTGGTTTTGAAGCATTCGACTCGCCTCGAACCCGTTTCGATGTAAGATTTTATCTTGTCTCTATACTTTTTATCATCTTTGATTTGGAAATTGCCTTTCTATTTCCATGGGCAATTGTTTTGGAAGAAATCGGCATATTCGGCTTTTGGTCGATGATGATGTTTTTATTAGTTCTCACTGTAGGATTCATCTACGAGTGGAAGAAAGGCGCATTAGATTGGGAGTAAGATATGCCACAACAACCACACACATCCGTTCAAAATACTAGCCAAGATGCAATCTTAGACCAGGTAGTAGATGAGGTACAGAAGCGTGGCTTTGTTATAGCCAAGCTAGATGACCTAGCCAATTGGGCACGTACTGGTTCGCTCTGGCCAATGACTTTTGGCTTGGCCTGCTGTGCCGTAGAAATGATGCAAACCGCAGCTAGTCGTTATGATCTAGATCGCTTTGGCTTAGTGTTTAGGCCCAGCCCACGCCAGTCTGACGTAATGATAGTAGCGGGGACCTTAACCAATAAGATGGCCCCTGCCCTACGTAAGGTTTATGACCAAATGCCTGAGCCACGCTATGTCATTTCCATGGGTAGCTGCGCTAATGGTGGAGGATATTATCATTACTCTTACTCTGTAGTGCGTGGTTGTGATCGTATAGTACCAGTTGATATCTACGTACCTGGATGCCCCCCAACTGCTGAGGCGTTGCTTTATGGCATTTTGCAATTACAGCGCAAAATACGCCGTACTGGCCGTTTATTTAGAAGATAGCCAGAACTATGTTTAGTGCGCGTTTACTTGCGCAGGAAACATAATTTCCATCTCATTTTCAATACAATCTCTACTTAGATTGTTTAAGACCTCTGCTAGTCCTTTGACTCCGCCCAAGCTATCAATTCCATGTTCTTGAACTGCCTTATGCAACTGATACGTCATAGCTACAAAGCTCACTAGCCCAATAACTGCAGCAACAGCAAATGCGGTGGCAAAGTAAGGATTTATGCCGCTTACAGCATGAATAAAGCCTTCGAACGATCCATCGCTAAGAGCAGACATCACCGCCTCTACCTCCACGCCCATCATCTCTTCAGTCAGCATACCAGTAGCCATAGCAGCCGCAGTCAGCCCCACAGGCACTCCGACCGTACCACCTATCACCAAAACAGCATCAAGCAAGAACATACCAGCATGGCTTAACCGTTGCACAGCCAGTGTGTCCATCCATTTACCTTGCCCAACCTGTGCCATATTGTTGAATACTTCAAGCTTATACTGTGCTATCTTAAATCCTGCCTTCTCTTTATCGTATTCCTTCCGCATGTCATCATATTCTTGCTGAGCCTTCTCCTTCTCCTCCTTACTTGTAGCATTCTTTATTTTTTCCTTAGCTGCTGCCTCCTGCTTCTTCCATACTTGTCTGCCATTTTCTAGCATGAATTTATAATTAAGCATGGGTAAATCATATAAAAAGTCACTGAATGCAATAAGCTGAGCGATGTTTTCTTGTATAGCCTTAGCCTTCTTCTTATCTGTTTCCGCCTGCAGCTTCTCCTCTTCCTTTTCAAGTCCCTCCTTAAGTATAGCTGCAACTATGTCAAGGAATAGTGAATTTATATTTGGAACAAAGTATTCCATCTTCTCGCACGTTTTGTTCCATATCTTACTCGTATCCTGTTCATCTTCTTCTATATCAATGTTGAGTGTATTGCATAATTTAGAGACTAAACTTAGTTCTTCTTTATTATATTGCTCCCGCATGTCTTCGCTAAACTGCTCCTTGGCTTCGTTAAACTCGCTTTCACTCTTTTTGAAAAAATGCTTTGAGACTAACTTATTTATGGATTCCTGGTTCAGAGTAGTTTGCTCATCCTTGGAAATTTGCAGTGCTTCAGCTACTTCTTCACAAGTGCTTTTTGTCGCGGCTTCCGCAACAGAGTAAAAGTTTACAAGCCTGCCACGATTAACCTGAACTTCAGCACAAACCTTACGTAGATGCTTCGCAGTCTGGCTGCCGCCGTGCTGCTGCACATTACGATAGGCCTCAATTGCGCTTATTTTTTTGCTAAACTTTTCAATATTCTGAGTATATAAGGCTTTTGCTTCTTTCCACTCTTGATTCTTATTGAGTTCATCAGAAATAAAGTTTTTTGTTGTTGTCTCTGCTGGATCTGCATTCAATTGCGGCACTAAGTTAGCCTCAAGCTGAGTAGTACATTCGATTAGCTTTTCTACTTCTTTTTTTAACAGCTCGACTCCTACTTTGTCCTGTGGTTGTGCTTTAAGTTTTTCTTGCAGCAATCCGTTGATTGCCTCTATACTCTTCAGGTGAGCCTGCAATATTATACCTTTTGTATTATCTAATTCTGTTTCAAGAGCATACTGTAGTCCTGACACCTCATCCATATCCACTACATTTAGATTCTCTACTTTGCCTTTAACATATTGTGCAGCCTCAGGGTATAATCTTTCCATTTCATTCAATGTGACCTTGCCGTCTTCCAACTGATAGGCTTTTAAGATACTAATCTTTTTTTCTAACTCAGCCATATGCTGCATGCCTTCCGTACACAACTCACTAAGGCTCAGCACTCTTTCAGGCCTAGTTATATTTTTCCATCCCCATTCCTCCTCTGTAGGTTTCCAGCCCAGTACCATGCCTTCGTAATACTCAAGATCTGGCTCTTTTATAGATCCAGAATTAAGGTATAGTTCTTCGTCATAATTAAAGTATAGTTCTTCGTCAGAATCTGCGCCATCAGTTGGTACTTCCGTGATAATATCAAACTTTTCCTTTAGCCCTAAATTTTCAAAATTTCTCACAATACTCTCCTAATGAGTTTATTATTACTATTGTGCTATGGTTGCTCTCAGTATAAAATATAGCCTATCAAATGCTCTCATATCTAACTTATATTAGCCAACATTTGCTTTTCTGTCAATACTTTCACCACTCTGCATTTTATTTCGAAGAAGTAATATACTGCGCAGCGAGTTTAATATAATTTTGCTCTGATATTTTAATATAATCGCGCTCTTGTTGAGTCATTACGCGCCAAAAAGCCCCGGGAACTCCAGCCCATAACTCACCTTCTTTTACCACCTTACGCGGCGCAATCAGTGTACCTGCAGCAACCATGCCGCTCTTTTCAACCCGTGCATAATCCAGAACTTTGGCGCCCATGCCAATTAAGCAATAATCCTCTATAGTACAACCATGCAGCAAGACCATATGTCCCACCGTTACTCCTTTCCCTATGATAGTAGGCCCATCTTTACGGTTTACGTGAATTATTGTGCCATCTTGAATATTGGTACCCGCACCTATACGGATATGATTGACATCACCACGCAGCACGCAATTATACCAAACACTAGCTTGATTCCCAATTTCCACATCACCTATAATTACTGCATTTTGGGCAATAAATGCATCTTTGGCTATCTTAGGATAAATTCCATTGTAGGATAAAATAATAGCCATAAGCTTCCTCTTAATGATTACAACAATCTTTGGATTTCTCTGCCTCCAAGCTTACACTATCTCCAAGCCCTACTACAAGTGCTATTGCCCCTTCAATCTGGCACATATACTCTGCACTTAAACCCCAGTTCACAATAAAACCTAGCACTGAACCGCAGGCTCCAAAGCCAATGGAGGTGGAGAAAAAATGCATAATTAAGTGCTGAATACCACAGCAAAGCATCCCATTACTAGCCCCAATAAGCAAAGCCAATAAAGGAGAGGTGCTTATTTGCTTTTGTGCTGAACAGGTGGGGTCTCCTTGCAATGCTGCTCCTAGTATAGCTGCCGTCATCAAAGATGCCGCCACTATATTAGTTGCAGGAAATAATAAAGCAATCAAACCAAAGTACTCGCTAGCCCATATAGTGCCATTAAAGATCAGATAGTGCAAATATTTATCCAACAAGGAAGAGGGAAATACCCCATGATGATTATGATGTTTGTGAGCATTGTCTTTGACTTTACATAACTCAAAAAACTCTACCATCATATGTTTTACGCCAGATAACAAAGCCTCATCATATACCTTCTTAAAGGCGTAGCTGGGTAAAGCTAGACCTAGAACTACAAGCGGAGGAGGCAAAGCGTACATATAAACCTAAACTTTCAGCACTAGTGAGCCTGTTGTACCCCTTGATTCTAATGCTTCATGTGCGGCTGCAGCCTCAATAAGAGGATAGGTCTTATAAACGAACGGTATAATAACCTTCTGCAACACCGCATCAAACACTTTATCCGCACTAAGGAGCAATTCCATACGGTTAGTCTTATAGTCAAATAATTTAGGAGCCGTAAGGAATAAGGATTTAGCACGCAACAATGCCATATCAAATGGTGGAATTGGTCCAGAAGACTGGCCAAAGCTCACCATAATACCGGCTGTCATCAAGCACTCCAATGACTGGCGAAATGTGTCTTTGCCAATGGAATCATATACTGCGTTTACACCAATACCTTGAGTAAAATCCCGCACCTGCTGCGGCCATTCTTTATCTGTGTGATTAACCACCAAATGGCATCCTGCCTCGTCAGCAATCTGCTTTTTATCATCTGAACCTACGGTGCCAATAACCAAGGCACCCTGGGCATTAGCCCAGCGGCTCATCATACGCCCTACCCCGCCAGCAGCAGCGTGAATAACTATTGCATGTCCGGAACGTACAATAAATACGCGACGTAGTAAATAATGCGCAGTCAGGCCCTTCAGTAAAACTGCTGCTGCAGTTTGGTCATCAATTCTCTCCGGCACCTTTATGAGGTATTGTACATCAATACAGCGCATTTCTTGATACGCCCCAGGTACAGGCAAGGTAGCATAAGCAACTCTTTCGCCTACTTTAAATCCTTCGGTCTGAGGACCTAATTTTTCAATTACACCACATGCCTCAAAGCCAGGGATACATGGCAAACCACTTTTATATAAGCCCTGGCGCATCTGCACATCTAGGAAGTTTACTCCTATAGTTTTATGCCGTATTAATACCTCGCCATTTTGTGGCTCAGATACAGGCACGTCCTTAACTTGAAGAACATCAGGCCCTCCATACTGCTGGAAAAATACTGCTTTAGGCATAAATAAAAACCTCTAATATATAAATAAGCAAACTGCTATGGGGCCATCTTCTTTATTATAGCTTCATAATCATACAGTTTATCTATCTTGCCAATGGAAGCAATAGTCGGTTTTAAACCAGAGTATAGAATCGATTGCATCATTCTACATACAGCTTGGGCATCAATAGCTTCAATTTTTTTCATTATTTCCGCTATCAAAAGGTGGTGCCCATAGCTTGCGAGATGGCCAGCAAGCTTTTCTGCACGTGCCACCGAGCTCTCTTGAGACATAAGTAAGCTGGCTCGTACTTGGGCTTTGGCACGCTGCAACTCTTCTTCGCTTACATTATGAGTTAGATCATGCAATTGCTCCAGGGAAACATCTATCAACTCATTGGCACTAATATCATTAGTACCAGAGTATACCCCAAATATACCAGTATCTTTATAACTGGAAGAAAAAGCAGCAATGGAATATGCCAAACCACGCTTTTCTCGTACTTCTTGAAAGAGGCGTGAGGACATTCCTCCACCGGCAATTATTGATACTACCTGTTGGGTGTAATAATTTTCATCCATATAAGATACAGCTGGGAATCCTAGAACTATATTAACCTGCTCTAGGTCTTTTTGCACTCTCCTATCGCCGCCGGCATAGACAGCTGGCTCTACTACGTTACTTACATCCGATGACATCTTTTGGAATTTTTGCCCAACCATTTGGCAAAATACCTCATGATCCAAATTCCCTGCAGCAGCTACTATAGTATTGTTGAAGCCATAACGATCATCGACATAATCTTGTATTTGTTGGCGTGATACCGTCTTAAGAAACTCTGCAGTTCCCAATATAGAACGACCAATGGGCTGCTGAGGGTATGCCTCTTCTTGAAAATAGTCCCAAACAATATCATCCGGAGTATCTAAAGTTTGCGCCAATTCCTGCTGGATCACTCCCCGCTCTTTTTCTAGCTCTTCTTCAACATAGGTAGAGTGTTGAATAATATCAGCTAAAATATCTACAGCTGTATATAAATCCTCCTTCATTACCTTAGCGTAGTAAACCGTGCGCTCACGCGAAGTATAGGCATTAAAGTAGCCGCCTATCATATCAAATTCCTCGGCAATCTGGCGTGCGGTACGTGTATTAGTACCTTTGAATGCCATATGCTCTAGAAAATGTGAGATACCATTGATCTGCGGCTGTTCATTACGGCTACCCGTCTTGACTAAGACGCTAACTGTAACTGTTTCCACTGATGGCATAATGTCAGAAGCCACTACCATACCATTACTAAGATGCTGTACCTGTACCGTTTCTAGGTTGTTGCCGATGTTTTGATTATCCATATAGCCTCATTAAAAATGTCAAAATTATGCAGGCATACTACGGGAGTTCACACGCAAGCGCAACCAGTGATCAATTATAAATATTAGCAAACTATATATAGTACCAAGCTTAGGTCTCAAATTGTTGCGGACATGCAACGTCTCAATAAAATGTTACCAACCATATGATAAATATATTAATTGTATATTAAATATAATGAAATCTATTTGTAATTATTATACTTTGCATCGATATTGTATTACTTGACAGAAGTTTTACACCTCATAGAATCGACTTGAATATATATTTTATTGAAGTGAATGAAGAGGGATATGTGGGTGAGTATAATAATGGAGCTAAAAAGCTGCATGGCAGCTTAAGCAAACGTGAAATAGCACGTGAAGTTTTTAAGAAATTGGATGCAAGAAATGAGAATGGAGGAATAATAGAACACGTTGTTCCTATCCTGGCACGTCGGAAAAAAAAGCCTATGACTGAAAAGCAAATTCTTGCCGCGGTAGAGGCATTTTTTGAAGAGATATCATTAGCCTTAGCCTGCGGGGATAGAGTAGAATTACGAGGCTTTGGCTCAATGATGGTGCGGAAAAGAGGCGCTAAAATTGGGCGCAACCCCCGTACTAATGAGTTAGTAAATATACCGGAGAAGGGTTGGCTTCATTTTCGTTCCAGTCGTGAGCTACTAAAGATGATAAAAACTAAGTGAGCTAAGCATAGGATTGGATAATTCCCTAATTATATTGCCTATGCTGTAAAATACTGTATACTAAAAGAAGAATAGGGCTCGCTACAAATGTTATATAGCGACATAATGAAATAGTATGAGTGGGATATGCAAGGACAGTTTTTTACATTAGGTTATGTGCAAAATAAGATAGATGAGGCTAATTACGCACCATCCACCCTTAATAAATTAAACGAACTAGCGGACATATGTATAGAGGGACATATGCAGCTAGAATTTTTGTGCAAAGTTCCTAAAGACAAGGCCCCTAGTAAAGAAACACAAGATCAGCTGGATAAATTGGCCATCTCTTGGGCAGTGAGCATACTTTCTTGGTCAAAGAATGCGCCTGACTTTGATGATAAGATGAAACGACTACTGGCAGATTACAATCCGAATGGCTCACTTACAGAAATAGGTAGTATTTTAAGATTGTATGGCCTATTGGGAG
>JANPII010000066.1:0-7486 GCA_031424915.1 Pseudomonadota bacterium | reverse complement strand
AAAAAGGATAATGGCACACATAAACGGCCTGGTATCACTATCATTTTTCATGATAGATCTAATCATAATAAAAATTACTAGCAGAGTAATTAAAGGAATAGGAGCAAGGTATGCAATATTTGGCCAACTGAACCATCTATGCATTATATATTGGTTAAGATAAGGCACCCACAGGCTTACAATCCCCATAAATGCAATAACATATAAAGTTATATAAAGAGCAACTTTTTTTGCCCATACGTATATTTCGCCGTCTGTTTTCATAATTAGCCAGGTGGCCCCTAAAAGTATATAGCCGCATAGTAGTGCAAAACCTACTATAATAGAAAAGGGAGTAAGCCAATCAAAGGGAGTCCCTGCAAACTTACCGTTTACAACAGTAATACCTTGAACATACGTGCCTAGAATGAGGCCTTGGCAAAAGGTGGCAATAATTGATCCAAAGTGGAAGGATAGATCCCATAATCTTTTATGAGCTCCATGAGATTTAAAACGAAATTCAAAAGCAACTCCACGAAATATAAGCCCCAGAAGCATAAATAAAATTGGTAAGTAGAAGGCAGGCATAATAATTGAGTATGCCAAAGGAAAAGCAACACCCAAGCCTCCACCCCCTAATACCAACCAAGTTTCATTGCCATCCCAAAAAGGCGCTACGGAGTTCATCATTTTATCACGGCACTCCTCAGTAGGAGCAAAAGGGAATATAATGCCAATGCCTAGATCAAAGCCATCTAATAGCACATATAAAAAGACTGCAAGAGCAATTATTGCCCCCCAAACCATTGGTAAATCTAGGTGATTAGAGAAATCAAGCACTATCGCCTCCCTTTTTAATAGCTTCTATCATTTCAGCTGGAGCTGCAGCTCCATGTGCGCCAAAGGTTTCTTCCGTATCTATAAGGGGCTCCGGTCCTTTAGCAATAAGGTGTAATATATAGTATATCGCCATGCCGAAGATAAATAGATATACTACTAAGAACATAATTAAGGAGAGCAGGATAGGCTCAACAGGAACTGGAGAAAGACCATCACTTCTGCGTAGTAAGTTATAAACAAGATAGGGTTGCCTGCCTATTTCAGTAGTAAACCACCCTGCAAGTATCGCTACAAATCCTGAAGGACTCATTAAAATACACCACTTTTGGAATAATGTGCTTTGAAATAGTTTTTTACGCCAAATCAGCAATAGCGCACTAAGTGCAGTCAGAATCATAAGCAACCCAATTCCTACCATAATTCTAAAAGCAAAGAACACAGGCAATACTGGTGGCCTCTCTTCTTTTGGCCATGCTTTCAATCCTTTTACCTCACCGTTTAAATCATGCGTTAAAATTAAGCTTGTCATCTTTGGGACTTCGATGGCATATTTTGTTTCTTCGGCCTTATCATCAGGAATACCAAAAAGTTTCAAACCACTCCCCCTTTCCGTATCCCACAATCCTTCCATTGCTGCGACTTTCTGCGGCTGATACTTTAAAGTATTTAGGCCATGGAGATCGCCAATTACAGGCTGCAGTAGAGAAAATATTACAATAATAATCAACCCCATGGAAATCATAACTTTTGATTCCGCTATGAATTTATTTTTAACCAAATACCAAGATCCCACTCCCGTAACTACAAAGGCGGTGGTTAGGTAGCAGGCGGTTATCATATGAACAAATCTAAATTTAAATGACGGATTGAAAATAATTTCCAACCAGCTAGTAGGCATAAACACTCCGCTTTCATCAACGGTAAACCCTTGAGGGGTGTGCATCCAACTATTTGCAGATATTATCCAAAATGCTGAAATCAACGTACCTATCGCAACTATAATACTTGAAATGAAATGCATCTTTTTCGACACTCGCTCCCATCCAAAGAGCATAATTCCTAAAAATGAGGCCTCTAAAAAAAAGGCAGTTAAAACTTCATACCCTAAAAGTGGGCTTATTACATTAGCAGTTTTTCGAGAAAATTCCGACCAATTAGTACCAAACGCATATGACATTACAATTCCTGAAACCACCCCCATACCAAAGCTCACAGCAAAAACCTTGACCCAGAGCTTATATATATTTTTATAAATTATTTTGTTGGTCCTAAGATATAGTAGTTCTAGCATCGCTAACCAACTTGCAAGCCCTATGGTAAAGGCGGGGAAAATAATATGAAAAGAGATGGTAAAAGCGAACTGTATGCGCGCCAAAGTTTCGGCCTGTACAAAATCTGCAATGCTCATAGTACCTCTGAATGAAAAATATTTACTCACTATACTAAAGTAACTAGCTAGCCTAGACAAGAGGAAAAAGCAATGTTCCAAAAAATTAAGCTTTGCAGCTATATGCTATACATCAATTTAAAGCGTACGTAAAATTTTATAGAAGTCCTAGTAGATTTCACATACTTCTTCTTTACTAATGAACTTGAGTGGACTAGGATCATTTGCATGATTCTTTAATACAATAGAGGCCTATGAAAAGGATTTTGGATATAATTAGCACATCTTTATCAAGCCTTGCTGGCAAGAACATAAATTATTATGAATCAAACAGACCTGCTCTTGATTTAAAATATTTTTTTACAGGAGATATAGAGGGTTGGGGGGCTGTTTTTGATTATAGAGGTCGGCAAGTTCGTAGCTTCCATATATTGATTATCGGGGAATGGAGCAACAACCGTGGCATACTCCGCGAGTACTTCACATTCAATGACGAAACAAAACTTGAGCGCACCTGGCTTGTGGAATTTCTCGATAATCATTTATTTATGGGCAACACCGAGGATGTCGTAGGCTATTCTCAAGGTCAGCAAAAGGGTAATGCAGCTAATACACAGTATGTGCTACGCGTACCCTATAATAATTTTACGATTGATTTGAAAATGGATGATTGGATGTATCTAATCGACGGGCAAACTATTATAAACCGCACTACCATGCACAAGTTTGGCTTTAGCGTCGGCGAGAGTATATTATTCTTGAAGAAGAAAAAATAATTATATGATTACGGGCTCGTTAGAATCAAGTCTTATAGACTCTCAAGGTGACACAAAGCTAAGCTAACATACAACATTCATCAAATGGCGGGTTAATTATGCAATTTATTAATATTCATGATGCAAAGACTAATCTTTCTAAATACTTGAGCCAACTACAGGCATCATCTGAAACCATAGTAATATGTAAGAATGGAGAACCTATAGCTCAGTTAACTGCATACCAGAAACCTAATAAAAGAATATTAGGACTGTGGAAAGGGAAAGTAAAAATCAGCTCAGATTTTGATGAACTACCAGATAAGTTTAGAAGTTATTTTGAATGAGATATTTGCTTCATACTACTTAGGAATTTTCATTATGGCAAACTTCTATCTTGTTAGAAAGCATACAAAATGGTAATCTGTCGCGTGGCGTATTGTAGTATGTTGTATATGGACATACGCGTATAACTTAGTGGAGATTCATATGTTATTTTCTGGCTTATTAGAAATATTTGGCGCAACAGTGGTGTATGCGGCAGAACAAGTGGCAGCGGCCCCAATTACTGGGGTAGAAGGAGGTGCAATCAATGGAGTGACGCAAAATTCTCAGCATGCTGCAGACGGCATGTCATTTATACATTTATTCCTACAAGCCGATATGGTAGTAAAATTGGTAATGGTTATGTTGATGATAGCATCAATATGGAGCTGGGCTATTATTTTTGAAAAGCTGATTTCATTCCGTACTATACGCCGTAAAATGGCAGCGTTTGAAAAAGAATTTTGGACTGGCGTGTCTTTTGATCGCCTATTTAAGCAACTCAAGGGTAAGGAAGATCATCCCATGGCAATGGTTTTTACTGCGGCACTAGATGAATTGCAGGTACACAATATTTCAGGCACCGCTACAGGGCATGCTACTGCCTCAGAACGTGTGCGCCAAGCTATGCAAGTATCAGCTAATAAGGCTATGGACCTTATTGAACGCAACCTCAATTTCTTAGCGACTGTAGGCTCTAGTGCGCCATTCATTGGCCTTTTTGGGACAGTATGGGGGATTATGGTTAGCTTTCAATCTATTGCTGCATCAAAAAACACAACCTTAGCTGTTGTTGCACCTGGTATTGCTGAGGCACTGCTTGCTACAGCTTTAGGATTAATGGCAGCTATCCCTGCTGTAATTTTTTATAATAAATTCGCTGCCGAAGTGAACAAAATAAATAATCAAGTGCACGATTTTTCAATAGAATTGAGTAATATGATTTTGCGTGAGTTAGATAAATAGGTAGACTATGGCCCTTAAATTACACAATCAAAATAATAGTTTATCCAGGCGCAGTGCTCGCCACATAAACAGCGAAATTAACGTCACACCGTTTGTAGATGTTATGTTAGTACTGCTCGTTATCTTCATGGTCACTTCCCCAATGCTGGTCTCAGGAGTACAGGTGGAGCTACCTAAGACTAGGACAGCACCCCTTGCCGGCCAAGATGAGCCGCTTGCCATTTCTATTGACCGTCAAGGGCAGGTGTATATACAGGACACGCACATTGAGCTGACAGAATTGCCAATCAAATTGAAAGCTATTTTAGCAGAGAAATATGACACTCGCATCTTTATCCGTGGCGATCAAGGGATAAACTATGGTCGAGTAATGAATGTATTTGGCGCGCTGCGTGAAGCTGGCTATACTAACGTCGCCTTAGTAACAGAGGTTGCTACAGGCAAATAATATTATGCTACGTTTTGTATTTTATTCGCTACTATTGCATGTGTCCATAGGGGCAGTGCTATATTTTGGCATACCTTCTTGGCAACGCGATGTAAATCGAGAATACGCCATTGTTATGGATGTAGTTACAGTATCTGAACTGACTAATATCAAAGCGCAAAAAGCAGAGCAAAAGAAGCAGGAAACCCAGGAAGCTAGTGCTCCAGAAGATAAGCCTGTAGCAGTACAACCAAACCCTCCCCAACCTAAAAGTGAGGAGAAACCTGCAGAGGAGAAGGTTGAGCCATTACCAGACAAAAAGAAAGAGCCAGAAGCCAAGGCTAAGCCTCAATCAGACCCTAAAAAAATGGATAAGAAGGAAGAGAAAAAACCTGCTAAGGATCAGAAGGTAGTAAAAGAAAAGGACATCTTTAGCAAGTCATTTCTAAAGAACATGGAAGCTCAGGCTGCAAAAAAAGATAAGAAAAAAGAGGCCAGTGAGATATCCAAAAGCCTCCAAGCCCAAACTAATAAGTCATATAACGACACTATGCCTATGTCGATCAGTGAGATTGATGCCATCCGTTCTCAAGTCCAGAAAGCTTGGAATACTGCTGCCTTCAGTGGGGCCAATAATATGGGTATGCAAACCACTCTTTATATTAAACTGGATATGGAAGGTAATGTACTGGAAGTGAGACCTGATAAGGGCAAGGCGGCTTCACCTTACCACCAGGCATTTATTGACAGCGCGGTACGAGCAGTGAAAATATCATCTCCACTGAAAAGCCTGCCTAAAGACAAATATAATTCCTGGAAAGAAATAGAGTTCGTCTTCGATTCCAGCGGAATGATTTATTGAAGTGTAGAAGTCAAGATTTGAACTGACGGTTGGCAGATTGTTAAGCTTCGTGTTTTACCCGCACGATCTCCACATGTAGTTCCTTTATAGGTAGATTGCACCACACTCTGTCTGTAGTGTATACAGGGCACCCTAGAGACATACCTAAAGACAAACAAGCTCTATCCCCCAAAGATAGATTATATTTTTAGGAGAAACTAATTAATTCAGCAGCACTATAAGCCCCTTCCAATGATAAAACATATATTTCAGGTAATAACTCACGAAGCAACTGCCAGACTTTATCCATAGGCATGCCCTTCTTAAATAAGAATTGTGCCACCTCTAACACGTTTACGGTTGAAACTATAGAATAGGGCAGAAGTTGCTCAATTAACGAAATATCTGTGTTTGCCTCATGTTCTAAAAGAGCGATAACAACTGAGGCATCAAAAATAACTTTATCCATTGGTCCTTACGTCTTCTTGCTTTTGTTGCACCTTATCTTCTAGTTTTGCTTCGTCGCGTCGCATTTTTATAAACTCTTCTACTAATGAGCCTTCGGTCTTTATGTAGCGTCGTACTAATTTTTGTGCTTCTTGGATTACCTCAGACATAGGCGGCCTAACGCTAATTTCATGATCTTTCATGCTAAGGACTACAGTATCACCTGCCTGCAGCCGCATAGCGTGCCTCATAGCTGCAGGGATGACAACTCTACCATGCTTGTCTATTTGGGTCTTTAATGTTTCCATGCCAACTCTTTTACTTATGTCATTACTTTTACTTATAGCACATTATGGCGCCTATGCCTACTCTTAATCAGAAAGTAAAAATTTTGCTGCCTCTATTATACCAAATCTAGGAATAAGTGCACAGCAAGAATTTTTGAGGAATTTTTATATATCATTTGAGCCGCCTGTATTCAAATACTTGCGCGAAAATGGTATGTTAAAATTACTAAAAAGGCTTCAAGTGTATACTTATTTCCTAGACTTGGTATTAGCAAGCTGAAAGTTAGGGTACCAATCGGGCAAACCACGCTAAAAAGCCTAGAAAAAATTAGATTGAGTGCTAAATAATGTAACTTGACGCTCTTGAAGAAGCCTTTGCTCATAAGCTCCTGGCTGAATTGGCCTCTCCTGAGTAGGGCTAGTTTTCATAATCACGCTCATAGCATCTTCTATAACTTTCCTAATGACTTCTACTACTGCTGGACTAGAATAATGAGATTGCAAAAATTCATTAACATCCGCAATTTCACCAATACTCATTGATTTAAATTCTCCAAATTCCTGGGTACTAGGCAGGCGGTGGTCTTCTTGCATAGTAGAGAGAAAGACTACCTTTAATTTATCACATTGGTCTAATCGCTCTGGATCCCCAATACAAGCTAGCCTTGCTTCTAGCTCTTTTTGTAATGAGAACGATAAATGCTGTGGAAACAAAGGTGAAGGCTCTTCTACCACCACTTTGGTAGGAACCTCTGCGACTTCCTGCTTTGTGCTAGAAATAAAAGATGACCACCATGAATTGCCTGGAATCTGTTCTCGCGCCTTAGCAATATCGAGGTATGCTCCAACTGCAGCACGCGCTATGCGTATTATTTGCTCTCGTTCACTACATACATCTTTGCTTATGTTGTTATCCCCATCAACCTCAGTAATAACTATTGTGCTATCTGGCGCAAACGCTTCCAATCTTTTATCACGATTAGAGCATATACTTGCTAGCTCATTAAAGTTATCACGCACACTTGCCTCTGAGGCGGACCATAAAGGTGCAGGAGGATTGTTTACTATGGCTTTCTGGTTATCTACTTCAGATGTCTTGCTCTCCCATAGCTTACTTAAGCCACTCGTTAAACCCGCAAACAGTCCCTCCTCAGGCGGGGCATAAGTAGCTTTAGGATCATCTATGGTCCATAGCTCTCCTTGTCCCAATTGCCCAGATTTAAATGGATCACT
>JANPII010000065.1:0-2047 GCA_031424915.1 Pseudomonadota bacterium | reverse complement strand
ACAACCTAGGGTTGACTAGCTACATAGGAAGAGTAGTGTGATGGGTAAGAAGGGTTTTGAATAAAACCTGCTAGTTGGCTTTTATCTTACCTTCCCTTACCAATCATTCATAAAGTGGAGGCGCTAATGCAAGAGAATATGCAACGTATAGCTGAATTACTGCTGGGTAATATTGCAGAAAATGAGTTGCTAGCCAAAATGCGCTCACTAGATATAGAAAGCTGCAATAAAGTGTTTGGTTCAAGCACGGAAGTATTTGTTTTAATCCAAAATGCAATACAAGAAACATTGGATGCTCAGCAGGAAAAGAAGAGCTTAAAACAGTACTTTATAGATAACCTCTATAAGAAGCTGGGTGAATATGGACCACAGCGTCAAGATGAGCTCAAAAATAGCTTGCCACAAATATTAGGCATATTATCCAATGGGCTACCTCAGCTTGAGGAGGCAGAAGTGAATGAGCCTCTTCTCCCCAGCTTGAAACCAGAGCGCAAGGAGGCATCTTCATTCAAGCAGAATCAAGCAAAAAAGAATAAAAAAATTATTGAAAAAGACAAGATTGAAGTAAAAGCAGATGTAGTAACCAAAATAATCAACCAACAATACTGGGATAAAATGGTCTCAACTATTAATTACATGAGCATGGACAGAGAGCATATACCGAGCTTAAAAAATATAATAGACGCCATTGATGATTTGCAAAAAGCCCCGACACAGAGCAAGTTCAACTATTTTACTTCTGTATTCCAAAAATTTATGGATCATCTATTTTTCTATCACAGCAAGCCAGAGGTGCACGAAGACCCACACGCTTTTCATGAACAACAAGCAGATAAAAGGCACTATTTGCGGGATTTTCCTATAGTGATTCTCACCATACTTAGTGAACAGAGCGACAAAACCTTTTTAAGGCTTTGTCCTTTCTTAGAAGAAATAGCAACTATCTATTGCCTAATTACTTCACCTGAAGATATCAACTCTGTGGGTTTAATGGCCGAAGTTTTGGGTAAATTATTCGAGGCTAATAGATATTTAAAGAAAGCACCTCGAGAATGTACTATCATCTCTCCCCTCAGAGAAATGCATGACACGGCAGCCTTAATCGGTAATCCACAAGTTGATATTCCATTCCTTTTACAGCTTTATCCTCCTATTTATAATCGATATGAACATAATGTAATTAGGACTATACGTCATACTCGAATAGCTGCTTTGGGGGTTATGTGCGCTGTAATAGACAGAGATATACCTTATGCTTTACGTAGAGAATATCCATATAACCTTATAGATTGGCGGCAATTAGAAATAATAGGAGTAATGGCAAGTGGCCAAGTCTCCAAACAATACCGCAAAATGGTTATAGATGCTTGGTCTAGCGTTAGTGCAGAAATCAGTAGCCTAGCAACTTTCTTACAGCAAGCTGTGCTTTACGAACAAGCTAAAGCAGATCCTAATATACAGGTTGGCAAAATCCAAGTAGTAGCATTTCCTGAAATGACTAAGCTTACTACTTTATTTAATAATCAAGAGCACCTATTAAGTATGCTGGAATATCTAGAAGGATGCAGCGAAGTTACAAATGATACGATCACTAATAGGCGTGCCATATTGCGCATTCTTACTGCAATAGGTGAAGCCAGCAAAAATTTATCGGATGGCATTAAACCGGCCGCATCTATCTTTCGCACGCTTAAAAAGCTTAGAGATCTTATTGTTCATCCTAAGCCAGTAAGTAAGCTTGAGGCTATAATTAATCAACCAAACCTACTTGTAGGTTTAAAAACGGAGCTATTGGAGTTAGAAGCTCTTGTAGAAGAGATGTTAGTTGCTACACCTGATTTTCATCAGGTGGAAGGTAATTTAGACAGTAGACAGTTTCCTAATCTTACTGCTCTGCGTTTTCGTCTGGATAAGCCAAGATTAGATGAATCTCTCGTCAAGATACTGCTTGACACCTTACCACCGGCAGACACTATTGATACCCAATTTCAAAAATTACTTATTGAACGGATTTTGCGGGGGCAAGAAGCACTACCTAAATCTTTTG
>JANPII010000064.1:0-3601 GCA_031424915.1 Pseudomonadota bacterium | reverse complement strand
AATGGCTCTGACGGCCAAAGCTCCAGGCGCTAGCCCCATTTTATATAAATCGCGTTTTCCTTCTAGGGTAGTATCATTAGAAAAAGTCAAAATAGGAGCTCGACTTACACTCGCAACCTCTTGGGCATGCTTAGCAAACACTGGGCCGATTATAGCCTCTGGCATGCGTTGAGCTAGCTGAGACAAAGCTGCAGGTGAGATTCTAGTTTGGCTGTCTGTATCGATTGTAATCAGCTCAAATGAGTCGGGCTTTTTTTCTTCTAGTGCTAGTTGGCTTGCCTGTTGTAAAGCTTTGCCCAATCTTTGATGTGCTCCTGTCAAAGGCACCATTAGAGCTATATTTTTCTGATCTGGTTTAATTTCGGATTGCTCAACTTCTGGCACTGCTTGAGGTGGTAAATGCTCAGTAGCACATCCTGACAATATTGCTAAGGTTGCAATCAAAGGTAAACAAGTGTATTTTTGGAAAGTGCGCATGATCATAATAGAAAAATTACAGTGAATAACTCTAGGATAAACATTGCTTCAAAAGATGCAAGTGGATGCTTATATATTGTTGCTACACCTATTGGCAATATGTCAGATATCAGTCAGCGTGCCATAGAAGTATTGCAAAGTGTCGCATATATTATATGTGAAGATAGTAGGGTAACACAAAAGCTTCTAAGTCATTATGGCATCAATAAACCAATGATGGTGTGTAATGATTATACAGAAAGCAAGCAGGTAGAGCTGGTGATCAATTTGCTGAGTATAGGGCACGACCTAGCGCTAGTGTCTGATGCTGGGACACCGTTGATCTCTGATCCCGGATATTTACTGGTACGTGCGGCTCATAAAGTTGGTATGCGAGTTATTACTATCCCGGGTCCCTGCTCAGTTGTAGCAGCCTTGAGTATTTCAGGCCTACCTACCAATCGTTTTACATTTATTGGCTTTTTAGAGAGTAAACGTGAAGCTAGGCGTAGAGCACTAGAAGAAATAGTGAATATGAGTTCTACTATAGTCTGCTTTGAAGCAACTCGCCGTTTGTTAGCTAGCTTGGCGGATATATTAGATGTTTTGGGAAATCGCTCAATTTGTATGGCACGAGAACTGACTAAAACTTATGAGGAAATTTGGCAAGGTAATGTAGAGGGGTTAATAGCTCATTGTCAACAACATGCTAGCCTAAAAGGGGAGGCGGTGTTAGTAATTGGAGGTAGTGAAGCCACAACAGTGAGTGATGAAGAAATTAAGGTAGCTTTAAGCAATGCGATGGTGGGTTCAAGCCTCAGTGATGCAGTAGAGCAGGTATCTACAATGTTAGGGGCACAACGGCGCCGGGTTTATCAACTTTCATTGAAATTAAAGAAATAGATTTGATAGAGTGCCTATTTAAAGTATGTCGTGGTATTGCGGGCCTTTAATCTGTTGTTCAATGAAAGGTACTATCGTTGCTGCTATTAAGAATGTTACAACCCATCCGGCTATAAATAAAACATCTGTACCACAAACTGCGCCTCCAGTTAAGGCCATTTCGCTACATATTCCTGTAGATGTTAAGAACATGCCGCTAATTGTCCCTGGCAATATTGAGGGAGTAGTCAGAGCAATGATATTGCCTGCCAACAAGCTAGCTCCAAGTCCTACCGAACCTATTATAACTTTTATTATGCCAATATTAGCAAGATTCTCTTCAGCTTTTATTATATCTCCCGATATCATTACCCCTATACCTATGGCTGTTATTACTGCAAAGGCCAGGGCAAAGCTCACTAATAATTCATTAGATGCCACCCCCAAGACGGTGGTAGATAAGACTGGAGATAATGAGGCAAGGAATGCCGCGCCACCCAAAGCAACAACGCTCCACCTAGTTGCTATTTTTGCTACCTCTATTGCTCTTTTTGTCACTTTAATACCTATTAATAAATTGCTAAAAATTATGGCTGCTATTTATAAGGTTTGCGGCAACGAGCGTTAAGCCTAATATCACCCCTCCTCCTACTAAAAATAGGACATCTGCACCACAAACTGTGCCTCCAGTTAAGGCCATTTCGCTGCAAATTCCTGTAGATGTTAGGAACATGCCACTTAATGTACCTGGTAACACAGCGGGGGTAATCAGAGCAATAATATTGCCTGCAAATAAACTTACCAACAACGCCGCCCCGCCGAGTGCACATTTAGAAAATCCTAAAGTAGTAATAGGGTGAGCTTGTTCGTCCTTATTAGGTAACATTATCGCACCACCAATCATTGCAATACCGCCAGCTACCGCTATTACTGCGAATGCTATGGTGAAATCCATCAATACTGCATCAGCACCTACACCCAAAACTGTGGTAGATAAAGTAGGGACCCATGCAGCTACAAATGCTAGACTACCAAATACTCGAAGGCTAGTAGCCGTTATTCTCTTTGCTTTTTTCATTCTATTCCTCATATATTTCTTGGCTGTTAATCAAATATCTAACCTAGGTCGGGTTACTCGACTTTGCAGGGTATTATATCGCACTTAGATGTAATAAGCTATAGAATAATTGAAAAGTAAGGTATGTTTCCATGTAATTATTTAAGAGCCCATCACTTAAAGGTTGCAATCTTGGCACATCATATATAAGGCCATAATGGCTAAACGCTACATTCAGCACCGCTATAAAGATCGCTTTTGGGCAATTGAAAGCTGGCAGCATATCCTATTAACATGCTTGTTACTGTGAATCCACATATAGTGATTGCTGCAGTGACATATGGCATACAAGCATCAATCTGAACTAATGGATTGATTATATAGTCAATTGTATATTGCTCTTTATAATCAGCCAGTATGTAGATCATTGTAACTCCCAAGGTGGCAACAGCGAATCCTAGAACACCACTAATGGTAATATACTTGCTATTAGACTGCTCAGAAGAGACATTTACACTCTTTCCTTTGCTATCGTCTTTAGCAGGAGAATGATGCGGAGTAGGCTTGCATGGCTCTTCTTTAGTTGGGTTCTTAACTTTAGAATCAAGCCCAAGATCGCTTTTTGGTAGAGTAAGTGGAGATGGGGGAGGAAATAATTTCTCGAATTCTGTCTTTAGGGTAGTTAATTTAAATATCCCCAAGTACCATAATGATTTATTAAGATTCTCGCTGGAAAATATGTTTCCAGCCTTGCCAACTACTAATTTTGTCTCTTTTGGTAACGCTAATTGATCCATAATCTCCTGAGGGGTGGTTATGAGGATAACACTCGCATAACGCTTTGTAAAATTAAGAGAGATCAATTCCTCCCCTGGTTTGCAGAAACGTAGAAAAAGGTTGCACTCCTCCAGCGGCTTTTCATATTCCACACGATAAAATGGAGAAAAAACCTCAGAGCCTTCACGACCACACAACCCCATAGTCTTATCTTCATTCACAATGCCCTTGGTGTACAGATCATCCATAATATATCTAGCTGTCACACCTCGATCATACCCATAAACTTCGGTGCCGTTATATACTTGTATCTTCATTTTTCTGCTGCCTTATGGGTGTTATTTCTAATTCTGGAATGTATTATATCATAAATACATGCACACAACAAATAGTAACTACAGGGATTCTAAAGCCAAAAAACAAATCAAT
>JANPII010000063.1:0-9016 GCA_031424915.1 Pseudomonadota bacterium | reverse complement strand
TGATCGAGAAGCTTGAGATTATCAGCAACGATTTTATTGTTCCGTTCCAAGATCGCGTCCTTATTATTTAAGGCAATTATAGAAAGTATCTCAGCAGGGGCGCTATTGCATATGGAGAGATAATCTTTCATAAGTTTCATCTTATAAATCGCATCCTTGTCTTTACATGCGATCCACCCAATCCGCAAGCCTGCCATACCAAAAGCTTTGCTCATAACACCAAGCGACAATGCTTTATCTGAGAGACATGCTGCGGGACATGCCCATGGCTTGCTTGGAGCTCCAAGCAGCCTGTAAACCTCATCAGAAAACAACCAAATACCGTTTGACTCACAGATCTCTATCAGCGCTTGTAGCTTATCTTCCTCAATAACCTGACCGGTAGGATTATGAGGAAAATTAATGATAATACACTTTGTATTGGACTTTATTGCCATTTGAATTGATTGCAGGTCAATACGCCAATCATTTTCTTCTTTTAGCTCTATCTCCGTTACCTCTGCACCTTTGGACTTTGGAATTTCAAGGAGTGATTGATAGCACGGAGTTAGCACAATCACGTGGTCATGCTCTTCAATTAAAGCGCTAAGCGCGCAGAATATTCCTTCTTCAGCACCAGCAAAGCATAATATATTTTCGTCTGATAGACCTGAATACAAATTGGCTATTTGTATTCTCAATAATGGATGGCCATACGGCTGTGTATATTTCAGTGCTAATTCTTCCCAAAGTTTTTTATCTTCTGGTGCAGCCATATCTATTATTTCTGACATCGTAAAGCTTTCAGCATCCGAGCAACATAACAAGTATTTAGCCGAAAACTCGTATTTTGTAAGGTATTCCTCTAATTTAAAAATGTTCATTGATTCCTCCATTCTTTTAAATATTTAAAAACAGTCGCTCTGCCTAAGCCCAGGACTTTTGCTACATAATCAGCGGCATTTTTCTCATGAAATGCTCCAAGATCAAATAAATGCTTGGCCAAAGTTTTCTTGTCACTTTGGGACAAATGATCGAATGACAGGTTATGATTTTGCAAATAAGAATGGACACTGGCATGCAATTTTTCTTGCCAGTCACTCGCAAAAAGTGACTGAGGCTGATTGCCCATTTGAAGTAAGGCGCTACTTAACTCCTGCATCTTATTGAATATTGAAATATCGCAATTGATGCATAAGAGATATTTGTCCTCAAGTATTACTGAGACAGACTTGACAAGTCTGCCATCAAAGTTAACCTTTGGATAGACTATCTGGTCTATGCTATTGAGCCCTTCTGGATCAAGTAAACTTGCGTCTCCTATTTTGCGATTAGAAAGCTTACCATTAATATAAATGATACTGTCTTGAGCAATATCATGAATGACAATCTCTACTAAAGGATCCATCAATCGTACAATAGCATCGCATATTGTAATGTAATTAGATAAACTCATTTATATACCTCATAGTCTATATACTTATACAGTATATACTAATTAGTATGTATTGTCAAATGAATTGAGACTAAAAAGTCTATAATGATAAAATGAGGCTAAGTTTATCTCGTATAATGGATCATATCGTGGAACAAAACTGATTGATCAGAAAGGTTACGGTAGCCATGGGGAAGAGAGGCGTCAAAGCGCAATCCCTCATGTTGATTAACCTGGCGCCACTCTTCTTGCACCAATACTTCAATAGATCCAGTCACTGGAATCACATGCTCGATCACACCTCTTTGATGTGGGGGTGATAGATGCTCGCACCCAGGCAGCAACTCTATAATAAAAACTTCAAATCCAAGATTCTCATCAAATGGGAAGATAGGCATGACGTTGATCTTATCATCTTTTGGATGCATTTGTTTCAAATGGCTACTACGATGAATAAAATTAGGATCACTTGGCGTTAAATCCTCTACAAAAGAAGAAAATGAAACATCAAAACCGCTTGCTATTTTCCAAAGCGTTGCGATGGTAGGATTTGATTCTCCTCTTTCAATTTGCCCAAGCATGGCTTTACTGACTCCCGTTTTTTGGCTGGCGGCATCTAAACTCCAGCCACGCTGACTACGCAGTGTTCTTAAAGTCCCTGATATTTTTTCAGCCAAGTTATCCAGAAAACTAACCTATTTCACAAATGTATAAAAAGACTTGTGCGTTATAACGCACAGTGTTATAGTGTATTTATTGTGCGCCATAACGCACAAAATGTAAAGGTTAAAATTGGAGTGAAAGAAATGAACCAACCACTGACAAAAAGTGCCGAGGCTGTGCAAACAGCGTTAGATGAGATAGGCGTAATATGCAAGGTTTTAGAACTTCCAAGTAGTACAAGAACTGCAAGTGATGCTGCTTCAAGCATTGGTTGCGATATTTCTCAAATTATAAAATCACTTGTTTTTAAAACAAAAAACACCGACAAACCCATTCTAGTATTGGCATCAGGCCCAAATAAAGTAAATGAAAAGCAAATAGAATTTCATGCAGGAGAAAGTATCATTAAAGCTAATGCTGATTATGTTAGAAAAATAACTGGTTTTGCTATCGGTGGCATTCCACCTATCGGTCATAAAAATCCCATTCACCTGATTTATATAGACCAAGATCTTATGGTACTGGATGAAGTATAGGCGGCAGCTGGCACACCAAATGCGGTATTTTGCATAAAGAGCAAAGACCTGCCAGAAATCACAAAGGGCAAGGTTATCTCAATATCAAACCTGGAACATAAATTATGACGATTAAAGTTTTTTGGGAAGATCCCTATTTGACTGAACTGGAAACAACTGGAGAAATAGGCGCCATAAGATTAAAAAGAATAAATCCTGGAAAAGGAATTGAACGAATCGAGATTTTTGTTCAAGACCAATTTTTAAATATAACGGAGGAAAAATGACTTTTGAAAATAAACTTGTCATCATGGTCAATAAAGATATTGATGTAGGTGTAGCCATGAATGCCGTTGCCCATGCTTCTTTTGCGATCGGAGCTTTACTTGGCCAGGACACTTGTTTCTTGCAATCCAATATAGATGCAAGTGGCAATGACTGGAAAGTATCTGGCATGCCTTACATTGTTCTTCGAGGCAAATCAAACGAAATCAAGAAAGCGGTTTTGGCCGCAAAGGAAGCGGGTATTACGCAACTCGCCTTTGTAGACAGCATGACCAGCGGCACCTATTTAGAGCAGATTGAAAATATTGCCAAAAAGAATCAAGATGAGCATGTGTACTATGCTGCTGTGCTTTTAGGAAAATGGGACACTGTTTCTCAAATCACCAAAAGATTTTCGTTATACAAGTGAGTATAATCAGTATTAAATAGATGGCCTATAAGCCGGGTTCTGTAAGCGCCAATGGCGCCCAATGGCTATTTCTCTAGGCATAATGTTACCATTACGCTCAAGCGACTTACCCGCATACGTACCCGGAACAGGTATAAGCAAAAGCTTGTGTATGCCTATCTAGTCTTGCTTCTGATGGGGTTTACCATGCGACCCACATTACTGCCGGCCCGGTGAGCTCTTACCTCACCTTTTCACCCTTACCCTATAGGGCCAAAGCCCCATAAAGGCGGTATATTTTCTGTGGCACTTTCCCTAGGATCACTCCCGCTGGGCGTTACCCAGCATCATTGTTCCGCAAAGCCCGGACTTTCCTCTCTTGGCTTTAAAACCAACAGCAGCCATTCGGCCATCTACATTGCGTATAGTAACGTAAAATCTTAGTATTGACAAATGGAATTTATTAGTGATAATCACCCCGATGAGTTTAATCATGGTACTAGAGTAATGAGTTCATATACAGCAGGCACCTACAGTGCGAAACCTTCTGAAGTAAAGCAAAGTTGGATTTTAATTAATGCAGAAAATATGGTGCTTGGGCGCTTAGCAGCAGAAGTAGCTAAAATCCTGCGTGGCAAACACAAACCTATGTACACTCCCCATATCGATTGCGGGGACCATGTAGTGATTGTCAATGCAGATAAAATATTATTAACTGGCAAAAAGGCTGAACAAGGCCGCTTTTATTGGCACACTGGCTATCCTGGAGGGATTAAAGAAACTTCCCCAGCTAAAACTTTAGCAAGTAAATTTCCTGAGCGAGTTGTAAAACGTGCTATCTTACGGATGTTGCCTAAGGAAAGCCCACTGGCACGCCAGCAATTTAAGAAAAATCTGCACGTTTATTCAGCTGCAGAGCATCCACATCAAGGACAGGGGCCAACGCCATTGGATCTTTCTGCCCGCAACCGCAAAAATAGCAATAAAGAATAGGAGAGCATAGATGGCAACCCCAAGCACCAAAAAAGCAAGCGCAACAGCAGGAGCTATATATTCCACCGGACGTCGTAAAGAAGCAAGCGCACGGGTGTGGGTTAAGCCAGGAGCTGGCAAAATTACTGTAAATGGTTGTGACGTAGAGCAATACTTTGCCCGTCCTGTGTTACGAATGATAATTAACCAACCATTTGCTGCTACTGAATCAGTAAATAAATACGATGTAATATGCACAGTAAAAGGCGGGGGATTATCTGGTCAGGCTGGAGCTATACGCTTTGGTATCAGTCGCTCGCTAGATGAAATGGTGCCAGAACTACACCAAACCCTGCGCCAGGGCAAATTCCTCACTCGCGATAGCAGAGAAGTAGAACGTAAGAAATATGGCCGCAAGAAAGCACGTAAGAGCTTCCAGTTCTCTAAACGTTAACATTGGCTATTATCAACCTTTCGGAAGTTACACCAGGAAATAACTATACACTTGAAGCGTATCTGTTCAGCCTGCACCAGGCGTACCTGGCCTTTTTAGTATTGGTAACAATGCTATTGAAGTATTCATGTTACTTGTGAGTGAATGGTGTCAACTTTAAGGGGTGCTACTTTATTTAGTTCCGCTGCAAAGTGTTTAAAGTGTACGCAAGGCCATGGGGCTTGCGGGGCGCGCTTATTTACGTATGCCACGCGCAAAGCCGCGTGTGTCATAAACACTTTGCTAAAATCCTTAAGTTGACGCCACGGCTTTTATAATCCTAGTTTGAATTGGACGAATGGTGTAAAGCCCATGAAATCGTCATCACAAACACCAAAGGTGCGTGGTGATCCAGCGTATTCTGGACTGCCGCGCACCCTGTGGGGCTCGCAACGACGCTGTAATAGCCGCTATAATTGCCTATCTGCTTGAGCTTGACCATGGAACTGCTCTACTTTGTCAACTATACTGTTCAGGCCTTTTTGAAATGTTTCAGTATTACCTATGCTTTCTATATTCTCTGAAATAGCAGAGGCATCAAACAAAGAGCCGATAAACAACGCACCACCACCAAGCGCAGCTACAACAGCAATACCGATTAGTAATTCTGGCAAGGCCGTATTGCACATCTGCACAATATGCTGTGCCACTAGCATTGGCTGGTCTTGGGCAATTGCTGTGCTAATGGTGGCAGCCAAATTTGTTTGTATGGCTAAAGCCGTTATGCCTGCTAATCCTGCAGCGGTGCCACCGCTCACTATGGCAAGCACGGCATAACCTAGGCGGCTGAATTGGCGTGCTGATTCCAGCCCATCATGTCGGCCCATTAGCGCCATTTCTGCCATAAGATCTGTCATCTTAATACACTCTAACTCACACTCCAAAACAGCTATAGCATGCGTCGCCTCTTCATCTTTACCCTCAGCTGCTTCAAGCTGCGCAGTATAAGCCGCCTTATTATTAATGATATTTATCTCTTTTCTAATCTGCGCTACATCATATAGCCAATCACTTAATGCGATTAGATCATTCATTTTTTGCTTGTCAACCCCTGCCTGCTGCGTTTCACTTAAATCTATAGCGCTCATATCACTATTCACGACTGTGGCCGTATAAGCCGTAATCTTTTCTGCCAACATCTCTATCTGAGAATGGGAGAGAGCTGCCTCACCTCTAAAATAATATTTAAAATAATCCTCTACTCTCGCTACTTGCTCTCCTAGTTCTTCCAAGGCCTTCACAAGCTTAGTATTTAAACCTACATCGTTATTATGATCCAATTTATCTAAACGTGCGTTAAGCTTATCAACACGCGCTTGGTCTTTCTTAGATAAGCTTGGGATAAGAGTTGATTGAGGTACCGTTGATTTGCCGATTTGAAATACTAATCCTTGTGCTGTGACAAGACTCGCAGCTAAATCGGTACCAACGCTCTTGGCTGTGACCTCCCGTAGTGCTTTCAACGCATTATACGCATTCACCAGCTTGCCATAATTCTGCCCTTTAGTCTCCTTGTTAGCTTCCTGGCGCACCTCCTCAAGAAAATCATTGGTGTCCTTTAGACTTCCAAGCTTCGCCCCAGGCTTTTTCTTTACTCCCTCTGAGGAGCGCACTATTTCATTTTGTTGATCTATTGCATCATTGCCAATGTGTAAGGGTATTAGTATGGAACTATTACAATAATCTAGAACTTGGTAAGAGTAAGAGCCCAGGTCATTTTTGGCTCTAGGGGCCCTATAGTCTGGTTTTTTCTTAATTTTTTCTGCTAAACCCAAATAATCAGTCTTAACCTCAGAAGCTACTTCTCCTTGGCCTAAAGCTGTAGCGAATCGATGCTGGCACACGTAACAATAAGCACGTTATGTTAAGACCCTCTCTTCATCAGCCGAGCTTTTCATAGAAGCCCACTCCTCTGCCTCTTTCAGCTGCCTCTGAATCTCCTTCACTCTTTCTAAAAGCTCCGGAGTAGCTTGTGTATCCTGTTCTAAAAGCTCTGTAGTAGCTTGTGTATCCTGTTCTAAATACCCACTTAGCTCATTTTCTATTGCCCGCAGTTCTTTTTCTAACATTTGCCCCTCATTTTATAATATTGGCCTCATATCTGTTAACATACCATAGTTAAAATAATATATACAATACTTTTTATCTTTAACGCCAAATAAGCCACTTTATACCAGATATAATATGCTTATACTAAACTCTTAAAACTAGCTTCATCTATAGACCATAACAATAATAATCAAATTTTGTTTAAATGTACTTGCATCCCTTTGACTTATATGTTATAATTTCCTGCGAGCGTCCCTCCCCTCCCCTTCTTGTAGGGACGCTCCCTTTCTTTAAATTATACCAACTCTCAGCTAAAACAGTACAAGGAGCGACGAGCAATTTGTAGTAAAACCTACATGAGCGAGGAGCGACGCTGTAATCTTTTAGCTGAGAGTTGGTATCAATTATTTTTCCACCGATATAGCTCTAAAGCTATAGTAGGGCAACTCTGGCAACCACCGCCACATAAGCCTGTTTTACATGGCGTTGTATAGTCTATCTGCTCTAGCTTCCCACTAGCCACCCACCTACTTAAAATGTCCTTCAAGTGCGCACGATCAAGCCCAAAACGTGCTTGCAATTGCGCAATGCTGAAGCTACCTTGGGACTTGGCATATTCTCTAATTTCCGTAACTAACATCAAATGACCTCCTATAACAGCTGCGCTATTTGATAAAAAGCCACTGCAACTATATAACCCACAGTGGTAGACCATGCCATAGAGACAACAGCCCAGCGTGCCCCTAGCTCCTTGGCAATTACTGCAAAAGTTGAAGCACAAGGAAAGTAGAGCAAGATAAACAAAAGGTAGGCAAAAGCCCCTATTTTCCCATCAAAGTGTTCTTGCAAGGAAGAGGTTAGCTCATAATTTTTAGAATGTTGATCTTCGGCACGATAAAGCACATCCAATGTACCGATTACTACTTCTTTTGCAAGAATCCCACTCACAATACCAACAGTTGCTGGCCAATTATCCTGGCGCAAACCAAGGGGAGCAAAAATCGGGGTAATAGTTTGAGCAGTTTTAGCAAGAACCGATTGGCTTGGATCCGGTGTATAGCGCCCATCTGTGCCTATGGCACTCAGGCCGTTAATAATCATAAAAACCAGCACAATTAATTTACCAGCACGTATCATAAACACCTTAGTATTATGGTAAGTACGCCACAAAATGTTACGTAAGTGAGGTATATGATAATTAGGCAGCTCCATAACAAAATAAGTAGGCTCGCCTGCAAGCAAAGTACCACGGCATATAAACCCAGTAAACAGGGCAACGGCAATACCAATTAGATATAAAGCAAAGACCACATTATAACCAGATTGCACAAAGAATGCGGCACAAAACAAGCTATAAACCGACAGACGCGCACTACAAGACATAAATGGCATCATTAAGGCAAGAGCAATACGATCACGGCGATTGTCAAGGATACGAGTTGCCATAATTCCTGGTACATTACAACCAAAGCCTACGATCAAGGGGATCAAGGCTTTACCTGGCAGCCCTATCATCTTCAACAGGCGGTCGGTGATAAAAGCAGCACGTGCCATATAGCCTGAATCTTCCAGCAACGCCATCATCGTATATAATACGGCAATTACTGGCACAAAGCTAAGTACCAGCGCAACGCCCCCACCAATATTATCAGCAAGCAATATAACCAAAAGGTGAGGTAGACCAATGTTTACTAATAATTGATGAAAGCTATTTATAACAGGCTGTGCCGAGTCTACTATTATAGGCTGCAAACCTCCGCCGGCTAATATACTAATGGTGAATGTCAAATACATTATTAGCAGGAAAATAGGTATCGACCAAAAACGATGCAATACTATATGGTCTAGCCTATCTCCCACCTGCTCAAGCATCTGTGGGCGCTGCAGCACTTGCTTACCAATGTTATGAATAAACTCATAGCGCACACTTGCAATTACCAGGTCTATATCTTCATCAATAGTGCTGGCAATATTACTACGCGCTGTAACCAGAGTTTCTTCTAGCTGCATTTGAGTTTGCTGAGATAAGTTAGTAGATGGCGCATTTCCTTCAAGTAGAGCAATAGCATGGTGCTTATTGGCACCCACCAATTCTGGTATTGCTGTTATGTTATGTAAGGCTTCATTAATAACTTCAGGATAAATATCTAATACTGGAACACTAACAGCAGAGGCATAGCATTGCACTATGGAATGCTGCAAGGCTGTAATGCCACTCTTACTTTTGGCATTTATGG
>JANPII010000062.1:0-22250 GCA_031424915.1 Pseudomonadota bacterium | reverse complement strand
TGCTCAACTACGTCGCCTCTTTATTCTGGTAGATGCTCGCCATGGCCTTAAACCTACGGATATTCAGATGTTAGACATGATTAAGATTAATCCTGTTACTACACAGATTATCCTTACTAAGATAGATAAAGTCTCAGCTTTAGCACTCACCGAGCTACAGGATAAAGTATCTCAACAAATTGCTATTTATCCCATGTGCTCTCCTCAAGTTATTGCCCTAAGTAGCCGCAAGGGTACAGGGATGCCAGCATTACGTGAAGTGATACTAGGATGTTTATCCTAGTTATACCAAGTCTAGGAAATAACTATACACTTGAAGCCTTTTTGGTAATTTTAACATATCATTTTCGCGCAAGTATTTGAATACAGGCGTCTCAAATGATAAGCCAAAATTCCACAAAGATTCTTGCTGTGCACTTATTTCCTAGACTTGGTATTAAACATTCATCTCTATAAGTGGAGATGGCACCATCAATTCTGCTAAATCTTCAACTGCTGCTTGAGATTCAAGCGGAGCATTTAAAGGTTCTTCTTTAAAGGGAAGTAGTGCTACCTGCTTTTTAGCACTCTCTTCAGCCAACACCTCATTAATAAGATTATGTACTGTAGAGTCAATACACTCATCATATATATTATATGTAATATACTTTGATTTTTGGCAATTACCCTCAACTGCTACAGAACCTGCTTCTATAGGTCCTAGATTTGATAGCTCATTAATAAACCCTTTAATAGCAACCCTATTTTCATTTAGATCTAAGTAACTTACTTTAAGAGATGTAGGAATTGTAGACACTATGTCTGGATGTAATTTTGGAGCATATAATTTTGGTGCTTTTATAGTAGCTCCGTCGCCTAAGTTCATCTCCTCCTCAATATCGAAGATAATATAATTATCAGCATGAAGCTTAGCTTTGTTTAAAGAAATTGCAGAGCCAGATAAACCTATGTAACGTGCGTGAATATCTGCATTAATTTCACCTATTATAGAGTTAATCATAAGTAGGCCATCCACATGGATTGGTGCATTTACCTTTAAAGTACCAGCTGTAATGGCCAAGCTTTGCTTGGCTTTGATAGGAGCGTCTATAACCACACTCCTTATACCATTAATTGAAGTATTCGTGGCATATTGCTTTGGATTATCGATAACCAAATCTTTTGCTTGAATAATCACCATAACATGCCTTCTAAATAGTTAATAAAATCTTGAAATCGAAGTATTAATGAGGTTCCCTAATTAGCTATTAAAATTTTACTTTCAGGCCACCAATTCCTACAATACCGCTATTATTGTATGAGGCTCCAGCACGATCGAGCTTGAAATGAGATACCTCAGCATAGGGCAGCAGCCCTGGTGCTATTTTGTATTCCATTCCCGCTGATAGCACACGCATTTTATTATGCGCATCCTCATGATAAGTTCCATCTAATCCACCCGCACGCTTACTATGCAAATATGTGAGGCTCAGTCCCATGTCCTTATAATCATAAGAGGTGCCAAGAGTCCAAAACGCAGCTCCATATTTCTTACCAGCTTGGCGTGGCTTAGCAGTACCTGATTTACCCCAGTCACCATATGACGCAGCAACCGCCAGACCTGCCCCCTTCAGCATTATGCCCAATTCCCATGCTCGTAGGTGAGAGCGCGCTACACCTGCATCAATTTTTGCCTGTCCATGCTGACCATTCAAGCTAGTGACCATTTCGAGTCCTCCAAGCTCCGCTTGATATCGCACTACAGCATCTAGCACATCAGAGTAACTGCCATCACCTGCGTGAATATCGTTACTTTGTAGCCTATTGATAGTGCCTATCAAACGTGCCTCGGGAATATAACTAATACCCGCTTGCAGCCCTTTTATGAATGAAGGTGTGTAATAGGTCAGCTTATTAGCTCGGGCTGTCCAATCATGTCCAATAGGCAAATAGGGAGCAGCTAAAAACTCATCCATATAATCATCACCGTCAATAGTTTTAGGGTTGATCCACAGCGTCATATCTCCATCTATCCCACCCGTTGCCTTAGCAATAGTATTGGCACCAACCTGCAAAGTTTCACCAGCCGGAGAACCTGACCCACCTTCAAGCCGCCCCATGGCTGTCTCGATATAAAGAGAGGTATTCTTAGCATGATTGGTATTGCCACTTTTAGCCGCCGAAGTATCAGCAAATAGTTGTACTTCCATTCCATACTTTAGGTTTTCAACACTGCCATCAGCGTTTACCCTGATCTTAGTATCATTTACTATAAGAGGCCAAGTACGAGTACGTGCGCTACTCAAATCACTTGGATCAATATGGCGAAATGGTAGTTTTTGCGAAACTCCACCAACTTGCGTGGTAAGAAAGCCACCTAATGTCAACTGTAAGGGTGTGGTTTCTGCCTGCACTATACTAGGAATAGCAGCAATTATGCCAGCTAAGAGTATAAAATTTTGATTGAATTTAAACATGGCTACCTCAATAAGTAACAGAAAATTAATGTTAATAAACATCCACACCAGGAAATCTTCCTTGGAACTGACATGATACGCAGTAATCTTATGCTATATAAAAGAAGATGTATAGTACCTGATGATAAAAATTATATTTAATGCATATACTAGAGAAATCAAAGTGATAATCAATTTATATACAAACTTGTATAATATTTACCCTGGTGTCTTTGCAGAACAATGTCGCCCAAGCTCATTTCTTTTGCTTTTTTTCATCATCAAATAGGATACGATTGGCAGCGCCGTCCAGATCATCATACTGATTGTTACGTATAGACCATATCAATATTGCTAGCCCTATACCCGCAGCTAAAATTGAAAGGGGAGCTAGCCATAACAACACCGACATCTTTTAATTTTCGACCCATGGACGATAATTTATAGCAGCACCAAAATAGTTACCCTGCATGTAATCTACACCCAATTCTAACAGGACTTTTGCCACCTCGCCTGTTTCCACAAATTCTGCAACACTTTGAATACCAAAACTCTTAGCAAAAGTAATCAGGGTTTTTACAAATAAGCGATTGTCATCATCCTCGACAATATTACGAACAAACGCCCCATCAATCTTAATATAATCTGCATGCAAAACTTTCAGTTGCTTAAAAGAAGTATGGCCTGCACCAAAGTCATCGATTGCCACATTGCAACCCAAGCACTTTAGTTCGTCAACTAAACGTGCCATTTTTTCTAGATTATGCTGGGTACCAGTTTCTGTAATCTCAATAGTTAAGCGTGCAGTAATCTGCTCATCACTGAGTAATGTACGGGCTTTCTTTAGCCAATCGGCATTATCCACCGATAGGTTTGATATATTCATAGCCAAATGTACCTTATCGTCTGCTTTGAGTTCGGCTACTACCCGCTCTAGGACCATATTATCCACCCTATGTATGCATCCTAACAATTCTGCAGCCGCAATAAAGGGGCCGGCAGAGATAACCTGGCCATCTTCTGTGATAATCCGTAGCAAGCTCTCGTATTTTTTAACCTCTCCAGTTTTACTGAGTACTACAGGCTGAAATGCTAGACCTACACGCTCTTCTTGCATTGCTTGCAATAGATAAGAAGCCAAACGCATGTTATTAGTTGCCTCAGAACGTACTGTATAAGTATCCTCATATGAAACAACTCTCTTATTTGGATTATGGGCTATTGCATGCTTTAGGGCGATGTGTGCTTGAGTTACAGCTTCTTCTAAATCCAGCCCTATTGGACTCATTAGCCCAACACGCGTAGTCAATACTGCATGCTCACCAGGAGTTGGGGTGGGCAGCATAATAATTTTCTCTACAACTTCACGCAATAGAGACTGAAACATACTCGGATCTAGCACTTTGATTATAAACAGAAATTTATCTAGGCCTGCTTGTATAATTTCTATCTCTTGCACAAGTATTTGCTTAACTGCTTGGCAAATGTGGGTTGCCACATTGCTATATGTTTCCGACCCATAAGTAGCCAGTATATCTGCCATATTTATAATTTCTACCGCACATAACGCCTGCGAATTACTACCATAAGCTGTATCGAGATGGGAGCGCAGAGTATCTATATGCTCTGGATTAAGATAAACCAACCACCCTCCATTATTATAGACTAACTCCGACCTTACACCCGTTTCTACGGCAGTTAACGAATCTGAATTCATGCCTAGTGTACGCGCTCATTAGGTTCTAACTGTGTACTTTCATCATACTTTTAAGAATAAAATAAACCTTAAAGTTGTAGAATATACACCACACTCAACTTATAGTTGGTGTAGGTATGTTAGTCAAGCTCATTTGTCAAATGCTCCAAAGTTACGCTGCAGAAGCGGAGCAATAAACACCTCCTAAACTTGGTATTATTTCTCTTCTATTCCATAGGACTGCCACTTTTTAGTCACCATCTCAATTATATCGGCCTGCATATGCATTGGAGCGCCCCATTCTCGTTCTGTTTCTGGAAAAAGCTTATTAGTAGCATCAAAGCCCATCTTTGCCCCCAGCCCCATTTGTGGAGAAGCAAAATCCAAGTAATCTATCGGTGTATTCTCTACTACCAACACATCGCGCTTAAAATCCATTTTAGTAGATACGGCCCACATTACATCCTGCCAGTTGCGCGCATTTATTTCTTCATCTACGACAATGATAAACTTAGTATACATAAATTGACGAAGATACGACCATATACCCATCATAACTTTACGCGCTTGCCCTGGGTAGGTCTTACGTATTGATACCACAGCAATCCGGTAAGAGCAGCCTTCAGGAGGCAACCAAAAATCTTTTATCTCAGGGAACTGTTGTTGCAACAGAGGAATAAATATCTCATTTAATGCCTCTCCTAGAACTGAAGGCTCATCGGGTGGACGCGCAGTAAATGTACTCAAATATATAGGCTCCTTCCGCATTGTGATGGCCGTCAGGGTAAAAACAGGAAAGCGCTCTACCGAGTTATAATACCCAGTATGGTCTCCAAAAGGCCCTTCATCTGCGTATTCATCAAGGCTAACATAACCTTCTAGCACTATCTCTGCTTGTGCTGGCACTTTTACAGGAATAGTGATGCAATCCACCAAATCTAGTTTTTTGCCACGCAAGAGGCCGGAATATTCATATTCCGACACATTATCTGGCACAGGAGTTACCGCAGCTAATATAGTGGCGGGGTCCACACCAATAACTGCCGCAACAGGCATTGGCTCTCTTTTACTTTGCCACCTATAATGATGTAGAGCCCCGCCCCTATGTTGCAACCAACGCATAATAGTGCGCTTCTGGTCCAACACCTGCATGCGATATATCCCCAGATTGTAACAATCTGTAGGTTCTGAAGCCATGCCACGTGTTACTACAAGTGGCCAGGTAATTAGTGGTGCTGTGTCGTTTGGCCAACAAGTCTGTATAGGCAGGCGCCTTAGATCTATATCTTCTCCTTGTAACACTACTTCTTGGCATGGAGCTTTATTGCGCTTTACTAGACGGGGTTTCATAGACATTACATCACGCAGCAGTGGAACCATACCCCAAGCTTCTCGCATTCCAGCCGGAGGGGCGGGTTGACGCATAAATGCTAACTTTTCCCCAAAAGCCCGTAGCTCATTAGGCATAAGGCGCATGCCCAAAGCTACTCTTTCTACTGTGCCAAATAAATTGACAAGCGCCGGTATGCTACTAGGGCCATGCTCGGTTACCACATTTTCAAATAAAAGCGCAGGCCCTTGCTGTTTCAATACGCGTTGATGAATTTCTGTCATTTCTAGCACCGTACTAACCGGCGCTTTCACTCTCACTAACAAACCACGCCGCTCTAAATCCACTATAAAATCTCGTAAGGAGCAATACATAATTCTATTTATCCTGGTGGAAGTTAGTACGACTTTTAGTTACTACGTTCTTCACTCTATCTTTTACCTGGCTTGCAGCATCTTTTCCAGTTTGCTTCGCTCTTTGCTTCATATAATCAGCACTATTAGACATTTGATCTACAGACTGTGCTGCCGTCATTAACCTAATTGGTGAGCCAGTAACGATACGTGTGGTAAGTTCAGACATAGCGCCTGGTAAACGGAACATTATGTGGGCTATTAAGAACACTGCTATACCTGAAAGCAACGCGCATAAGGGAGCTGCCATACCATTAGTGTCAGGTGAATGAGCGATTATCAAGGGTTGCCAGTAGCTCAACACACAATTAGGGTCTGTAAAAGGAAATGATATTAAACAAAACGGACACACTGTGAAATCCAATGCGACATGGAAAATAGCAAGAAATACCATGTTGGCAATAGAAAGGACAGAAAAAATCAATACCGGTTGTAAGGCATACGAGATTAGATATTTCCACCAACTATCAAAAGTTTGCTTGGTAATCTGAAATAACATCAAAGGTAGCATAATTGGCGCTAGGATCATTAGCATAGATAAACCAATCAAAGAATATATATACATCAATGCTGCTTTTACTACAGAGAGCGCATATAAAATCATACTAAAAGCTATCAGCAAGAAACTAATAAATCCAAAAAAGCTGCTGCCTATTAATGCTGCTAGTTTGCGCCCTGTATTAGGGCTAAAAATCTGCGCCAGCGGTACATCGAACATATCAAAAACCACTGATGGATCCTGGGCAACACCTGTACTGCTATTTGCAATTGAGCTTGGCAATGAACCAGGTATTACCATGGCCATTAAATCAGCACTACCATTAATTAACAATTGCACCCCAAATACCCCAAAAAACTGCCAACTGGTTGGAGAAATCATTGCTACTACGAAGGCCACTTTAGTCATACGTATTATCATTTCTTGTTGGTTGGCCTTGATAGTGCCCATAGTATATCCCAATCCAAACATTACGACGTAGAAGGTCAGCAATGCCTGTACAAGGTGTAGGTAGTTCGCATTTTTTAGTACTATGCCATTATATATCTGCTTAACCACTCCCCCTTCACCATCAGTACCTATTAACACATCGTGAACAGATTTAATTAGGAAGCGAAGTCCACCTATAAAATCATTTTGCTTACTCTGTTTATCAATTGCGAATGTGTAGTAACCAAACAAATTACCAGGGTCTGTATATAATGCTTGGGCTTCCGGCGGCAAATCGCTTGGGGGAGTAAGACGCTCAATACGGAAATACAGCCAACCTTCGTTTTCGATAATAATAGGCGTGCCATTAATAGTCTCAGGGGTTAAATTCACCCAATCTGACTCTTTGGGAATATCATAGGTAACTGCATATTGGGTACGCTGCCCCTGAACAAATGGGCATCCCCCCCATCTTATTTTAGTTGTCACACCACCATAGTTATCGCCCCAAGCGCTAGCATTAGGTAACCCATATATACTATACTCCCGCTCTCCATGTCGGATTGCCAAATTGGTTCTGGCCTCATTAAAGCCATCTAATTTACCATCATAGTGGTATATGACATATTTCAAGTCTTCTATTTTCATACAATTAATATCTGCAGCAGGATTATTAGGGTCGCACCCTGACCCTGCCGGCACAGACAGCCTAAGCCCATAATCAAAGGCATAGCCATCCATTCCTAATAAAGAAAGTGATTGAGGCACTCCTCGTGCCAAGCCCAACTGACCTGTACGCCCATCTTCGCCAATGAATTGTATAGGCTCTTGGTTTGCATACGCTAATCCATCTTGACCTGGAGGCTTAATTTCTAAAATACTTGTATCACGCCATACCTGCCTACAAAATTCTGCACGCTGAATTTTTTCCTCTACAGACATATAACTAGGGCTATCTGCTAGCAGCAAATTACGCATACATTGTGCAAGGTCCAGCCTTTTCATGTTAGCACCAATTTGTTTGGTGCTCTTATCTGGTAAAGTAATAGTAGCCTGGGTATTAGTGCCATAATCACCAAACCAGGTTAAGGCAAGCTCATCGCCATCTGCTATGTAAATGCCTGTATCTGTATAGTTACTGTTGCGTGCGCTCCATTTACAAATACCACTAGGCCCTTGTTGCTTTGCGTCTATAGTGGGACTAATGCTTTGATTTACATCCCACAATTTCTTATTATTCAATTGCCGCCATTGGGTACTATCGAGTGTTTGAAGACATGGGTGCTCAGCAGGGCTTGTCCACTGCGTTTGCAAGGTAGTATCATTCCATTTCCCGCTTTCCATACTAGAAAAAATAGGCGGTATAGTAATTTCTTTCTTACCGCATAGATTCACTTTATTAGTATATGCATTTCCTACAATTAGAATACTTACGGTGTCATTAGCTGACACCTGCCACTGGCTTCTATATATACTAGCTTCAGGAGTTAAATCGGGAGGCTTGCAGGCCGCAGATACAGTCAGAGGTGCAGCGATTTCTATTGCGCTTGTGTCGGGGTTCTTTGGGTCTTGCGGAACTTGATAGGAGCTCATAAACGCTTTGCCTGACTGGCAAGCAGATTGGCAGGCTAATACTATCTCGCTGTTAAGGTCTGCTGCATTACGAACGAAGGAGAACTGGGCACATTGAGCAGTGCATGTATCTTGGCAAACTAAATTAATTGGGGATATACGCACCTTTGGCGCAGTGCTGTCTCCCCCTAACTGAAAACCTTTTACACAATTATTTAAATCATACAAAGAAGCAGCATGCGCCGGCTTCCCTGCGTCACACCACATTATACATGCAAATAACATCACAATTAGATTATGCCACATCGCTCATATCAGCACTTACATACCTTTCAAGGTTACATGCTAAATCCTTTTGATACAATAGATTTTGGTTACCAATTATTTCGGGCTGGGCAAGGCTTAATATGCCAAGGTCGTCTTCACGAGGTCCTGCGAACTCTGAAAGCCCCTATAAACCCTCATTGCGAACCCTGAAAGGGTGTGGCAATCCATAGCACCAATGAATCACCACGCGCCTTCGGCGCTCGTGAAGACGGTTTTATTTTCTTCACCGCTTGCAGCGGTTCGTGAAGACGATTTATAGATACTTACACCGCAAATGAATTGCCACAGCTGCATTTAGCAGTAGCCTGGGGATTGCGTATTTGAAAAGAAGCACTACCCAAATCGACAACATAATCCAGCTCAGAAGTGCTTATTAAATCTAAAGATCCACGATCAATAATCACCTTAGCGCTTTCTACCTCTATCACAACGTCATCCTCAGCCACCATAGCATCAAAATCATATTTATATTGGAACCCTGAGCATCCGCCACTTTGCACTTCTATACGCAAAATAAGTTCGGCCACGCCTTTGCGCTTTCTTAATTCTTGTAGCCTAGAGGCAGCACTGCTTGTAATTTTAAAGTCATTCATACTATGGTCCAGTATTTATATTGCAATCTTGCTCCTTCTCCAATCTCAGTAATTATACTTCCTTAATTTTATATCTCGGCCTTTTGAGTATAAATTTTGAGAGGATTTAAGGAATTACTTTTATATTACTTTACTGCTTTGTTGCTTGCACTGCAAGTATCTTTGCACTAGAATCTCAATCAAATATTAAAATTAGGCTCTAAATGAACCCTCAAGCAGCAGAATTACAAGCAGAAGTAACGCGCTCTATTGCCTTGCTTAGGAGGTATCTTTGAGTGGGATAGCGCCGTAAAAAAGCTAGCCCAGCTTACTATACAGACGGAAGATCCTAACCTTTGGGATGACGCCACAAAAGCCCAAAGCATCCTAAAGTCTCACAGCTATTTAAATATATTTATACGTATAGTCCAAAAGCTAGAATTTGATTTGGCTAGCACCATGGAACTTATAGAGCTGGCTGAAAATGTAGAAGATGAAGCTTTACAACAGGAAGCTTTGGCTGAATTAAATAAGCTAGCAGCATTTGCTAAACAGCAGGAATTGGAATGCCTATTTTCCGGCGAGGCAGATAGTAATGATTGCTTCGTTGAAATTCACGCAGGTGCTGGTGGCACAGAAAGCTATGACTGGGCTATGATGCTAATGCGCATGTATAGCCGCTGGGCGGAAATGCATGGCCATAAAGTAGAATTAGTAGGCTCTTTGCCCGGAGAAGAAGCCGGAATTAAATATGCCGTCCTTAAGATAATGGGCCCTAACTCTTACGGCTGGCTAAAAACTGAAAGCGGAGTGCATCGCCTAGTGCGCATGTCCCCCTTTAGTAGTGCTGGTAAGCGCCATACTAGCTTTGCTAGCGCCTGGGTTTATCCCGTCGTTGATCAAAATATAGAGGTGGATATAAAAGAGGTAGACTTGCGAATTGATACCTACCGCTCTTCAGGTGCAGGAGGTCAGCACGTTAATACCACCGACAGTGCTGTACGCATCACTCATATTCCTACCGGCATTGTAGTACAGTCGCAAAACGATCGATCGCAACATCGCAACCGTGATGAATGTATGGACATGCTGCGTGCACGCTTGTATCAGTTAGAACTTAAGCGGCGTGAAGACGAGACTAATCAGGAGCATAAAGCTAAAACAGATATTGGTTGGGGACATCAAATCCGCTCTTACGTGCTGCAACCATATCGTATGATTAAGGATTTACGCACCGGCCACACCGAAAGCGATACCACTGCTGTGCTAGATGGCAAAATCGATGGATTCTTACAAAAGAGCTTAGAAGCAGCAGCAACTGGCCAGGGATTAGATGTAAAAATAAAAGATGATGAGTAACCAAATACAAAATAATTGGCTAGAACCATTTGCAGATCGAGTGCGCTGTGATGCACCATTACATAAAATGTGCTGGTTTCAAGTAGGAGGCACGGCTGATTATATATTCAAACCACAAAGCATTGCTGATTTACAGCATTTTTTACAATCTAAGCCAGCCGACCTTGCTGTATTTGTTTTAGGAGTTGGCTCCAACATTTTGATCAGGGATGGAGGTTTTCGTGGATGTGTAATTCGCTTAGGTCGCAGCTTTAATTATGTACGGCATGAAGACACGTCAGCAATAATAGCAGGCGCGGCAACGCTGGATTTAAATGTAGCTTTATACGCAGCAGAACAAGGGCTTGGAGGCTTGGAATTCCTATCCGGCATTCCTGGCACTATAGGCGGGGCACTAGCTATGAATGCCGGCGCTTATGGCGGCGAGATCGCTCAAGTATTAATTAGTGCTACTGCTATGCACTTTAATGGGAGGCTGCAAGAGTTAAAAGCGACAGAAATAGATTATTGTTATCGCGGTAATCATCTAGGACCAGATTGGATTTTTTTAGAAGGTAAGCTGAAGGTCTCGCCTGCCAATAGCGAGCTGCTTCTAGCACGCATCAATGAAATTCAACAGCAGAGAGAAACAACACAGCCTATAAGGATGCGTACCAGTGGCTCTACCTTCAAAAACCCTACACACCATAAGGCTTGGCAACTTATAGACCAAGCAGGGTGCCGAGGCCTACGCATTGGTGGCGCCCAGGTATCTGATATGCACTGCAATTTTTTTCTGAATGTAGAAAGTGCTACTGCTTCGGATATAGAGCAGCTGATCACAATAGTGCAAAAGCGTGTGGTAGATAATAGTGGCATCACATTAGAAGCAGAAATTAAGATCTTTGGAGAACCATAAAGGAGCGATATCAGGTTATTTTCTGGTAAGCGTTTAGACAATGGTGCCAACTTAAGGATTTTAGCATTATGACACGCGGCTTACATATTTCTGAATACCAATTATACCAACTCTCAGCTAAAACAGTACAAGGAGCAAAAAGCGATGTGTAGTAAAATCTACATGAGCGAGGAGCGACGCTGTAATCTTTTAGCTGAGAGTTGGTATTAATCAGCTGAACCACTTAACGTCAGTACATCATAAGTACATCGCAATAAGCCCTCAGAGCTATAATTCTTGTGATATGTTTCTTCTAACACTGCAAAATAATGCCTAGGTAAGCAGCTGCGATCACGCAAGTGCATACAGCTGCCCTGTCCCATATAGCGTAGGTCATACAGCAGCTTGTGCAAATGACTATACTCCACCATATATCTCTGTGTGCTTGCAACGGGCATAGAAAAACCAGCACGCTGTAACAAAGCTCCGGCACTGCGCACATCTACAAATGGTACCACCCTAGGCGCTGCTCCGCCCAAAAGCTGAGCATCGGTTATTGCCATGCTACTGCGCAGCTCGTGCAAGGTTTCTTCGCCAAACATGGTGGCGAGGAATAGCCCTTTCGGCTGCAACATACGTCGATACCGCATCAGTAAACCTGGCAGATCATTAATAAATTGCATCGAAAGGTGAGAGATAATGAGATCATATATGGGCTCAACAGCTAGCGGCAAATCCTCTTCATCAAGATATAAAACTCCTGAACGCGACACTACATCAAAATGCTCGTATGTCACATTTGGCTTAAATAAGCGCAGATCACCATAAAGCCATACTTTAGAAAATGGACGGGTAACAGACTCTAGCCCATAAATTAAGTCGCGCTCTATCTCTAAATGCAGATAATTATAACTATCTACCATATCAGCAAAGCGCTGCCTCCGCGTGCAGTATAGCTGCCGATCAAACAGAGGGCTTACTGGCATTGCTAATCCTGTTTTATCAGAGGCTTGATACCACACATAATATAGTTCACACCAGTATCTGCAGTCATAGACCACTTCCTACTCCACGGGGTATAGCGTAATCCAGTTATATTCTCAGTAGTGATACCAATCTCCTGCAAAGCAGAGGATAAAAAATCTGGTGCGACAAACTTTGCCCAATCATGAGTGCCAACAGGCACAATACGTAGAAGATACTCCGCCGCAACTATAGCCTGTAGGTAGCTACGTACCGTTCGGTTAATTGTAGAGAGAAAAAATAGCCCGCCAGGCTTAAGTAAGGCAGCTGCCGATTGCAAAAATAGGGGCACATTTGCTACATGCTCCAACACTTCTAATGCCATAACCACATCAAACTGAGGCTCAGCTTCCAGCTTTTCTACACTACAGCACCTATAATCCACCCCTGTAATACCAGACTGCTGAGCATAAGTTCGAGCCACCGCAATACTCTCTTCCACCATATCTATACCAACTACATTGTGCCCTAACCGTGCCAGTGGCACTGCTACCAATCCTCCTCCACAGCCTATATCTAGAATCCTAAATGGCGGCACGCCCACCCCTAAGTGATGCTGAATATGCTGCGTTATGTAACGCATACGTATAGGTGACAAAGCATGAAGGGCACTGAAGTCTCCATCCTCGCGCCACCATTCGTTGGCCATTTTGACAAACTTCTGTGCTTCATTTATATCGATCGTAGTATCGAGATTATGGGAAGCCATTAATTAACCTTCTGATCTGGATCCATATTGCTTACAAATTGACGTAACTTCTGCATAGCTTTCTCTTCAATCTGTCGGATCCTCTCACGCGAAACCCCATATTTCTGGCTTAGCACATCTAAAGTCATAGCAGGCTCCTTCAATAAGCGCTCTTTGACAATGTCTTTTTCACGCTCTGTTAAGTTCGACATGCCTTGATACAACAAGCGCATCTTATGGTCATGCTCATTTTGGGCAATCATTTTTACTTCATGTCCATCACCTAAAGCTGCAAGAGTATCACCTAAGGCAGATTCCCCTTCCCCGAGTGGCTCATCGAGCGAAGCATCGCCTTGGCTTAAGCGCACATCCATATCCATAACATCATATCGAGATACATTCAGCATTTTGGCAATGTTTTCTACATCATCATTTATATCTGCTTTACCCTCTAGAGCTAGCAGTTTGCTTTTGATTTTGCGTAAATTAAAAAACAAGGATTTACGCATAGAAGAAGTACCAATCTTAACCATTGACCAAGATTTTAAAATATAGTCCTGCATGGACGCTCGAATCCACCATAGGGCATAGGTTGAAAGACGGTGTCCTAGCTCTGGATCAAATTTTTTCACAGCATGCATTAATCCTATATTACCCTCTGCTATTAAATCAGCTACAGGAAGCCCATAGCCCCTATATTGCATAGCTATCTTGGCTACTAACCGTAAATGACTAGTAACTAAAGCATGTGCTGCCTCAAGGTCAGCTTCCTCTTGCCAGCGTTTAGCCAGAGTATATTCTTCCTGGACTGTAAGCATTGGGAAACGACTAATTTCTCGTAAGTAACGCGCTAAACCTCCTTCAGGTGATAGCACTGGGACCATAATATTTGCCACATTTACCTCCATATTATACCAAATTTAGGAAATGTGCACTCATTTCCTAAGCTTGGTATTAGTTGTCAGGCACTCATTATAACACATTTTTTACTAAGTGTTAGTATTTCTTGACCAATTGGCTACACAGCTTCGTTCTTTCCTTCCGGCTCGACTACTGCCATATCTGTATCACAAATACGGAATTTAGGGAAGATTACTGAGAACTCAGTGCCTACTCCTAGCCTACTTTTTACCTTAATCTCGCCATCATGTAACACTGCACAATGCTTTGCATAGCTCAATCCAATTCCGTAGCCACATATATCTCTAGTATGATTACTTCTAATCCTTTGGAATTTGTCAAATATCAAATCTAAGTCTTCCACAGCAATACCTATACCGGTATCACGGAACTGCAAAACTATTTCGCACCTACTGGTGTTATTGTATCGAGTAAAAGCGCGTATGGTAAGGGTGCCTCCCATTTTATTATACTTAGCTCCATTAGCGGCCAAGTTTTGGATCATTTGGCTAATCATAATTTCATCCCCAATTAACTTTGGCAAACCGGGGGTGATTTCTGTTTCCACTTTCACCTCGTTTTTCAATATATGGTGCCGAACCATGTTAATATTATTATAAATTAACTTATCTAAATCTAAGGGAACAGACTCCATACGTCTTCCTTGTTCTTGGAAACGAAATAGGTTCAGGAAAAAATCAATCTGACGATTTTGGTATACAGCAGCGCTATGCAGCATAGCAATACATTCTTGGTCCTCTGTATCACCGGCTTTATCAAGGCGATCCTTAAGAATTTGCCCTAAACCTAAAATGCTGCAAATTGGGTTTTTCAGTTCATGACTAAGAAAAGACATATTGCTACGAATAAACTCGTTAGCATGTTGTAATTCATGGTTGCTTTTCGTTAACTGGGCTTGATTAATATGCAACTGGCCATGGATTTGTTGTATAGCCGCTAATTGCTCGGCTAGAGTATTAAGTTCCTGCACTTTGTATGATGGTATGCGCACGCTCTTATTTTTAGAAACATAATCTGCTACCCGCCCCAGTTGAACAATGGGCCTTGTCACCTGATAACCTAGAACCAGCAAAATTCCTAAAAATAACAAGCCAGAGATCACGTTGCGAGCAATTTGCGGTGCGGTTTGCTGCCATAATCTATTATAATATTCCTCCTCATTCTGCCCCACCAAGAAGATAAATGGATAACGCTCAGAACAAATATAGTGTGTGTAGGTATTGCCACCGATCCGTACTTGATATGCTAGTTTTTTGGGGTCAATATATTTATGATGCATAACTTCACGTATGGAGCCGACTGGTATATTAATATTTTCAGGGGTTAGCTTACTATCTGAAGAGGCGATAAAATGTAGATCATCATCTAACATAATAAAACCAGTGCTATGTCCTATTACCTTCATTAATGATTCTTGTAATTTATTAATGGTAATCTCAGAGCCAATATAGCCTTTAAACTTACCTTTTTTATCCACCATTCCTATAGCAGCAGGAATAATTAGCTCCGCAGTAGCAGGACTTAATGAAGGAGGAGAAAATTGTAATTTAAATGGCAAATATTTTGCAGTGCGTCGCCAGCCCACTTCTTCTCCCGAATAAATCGATGACTTGAAGAGTCCCTTAAAGTTCGCCATGGTAAGATGACCTTTAGGATCTATGTAGCTGATATGGTCCCAAGAAAAAACCCCGCTGTAAAAACTACGCCGCTCATGTCCAAGAGCTGTTACCAAACCAGTGGGAGAATAATCATTATTGCGTGCCACCTTATCTGCTAAGACTAGCAGGACATTCTCAGTTAACAAAAGATGCTGGTGCAATTCGAAATTAAGACGCAGCCCCTCTTTTTCTAAGAAAAATTCTTGCTCAGCTTTGATTTCTTGATAAGTAGAAAATGTTAACCATGCCGAGGTTATTAATGTTAAACCGATTACCCCTATGCTGAAAGTAATATATTGCTGGCGCAAAGATACTTTGTATGCAAACCAGTGCAGAAACAATTTATCCAGCTTCTGAAGCCATTTTAATTTTTTTATAATAGCCCCAAAGCTCACCTTTCTCCTATGTTTATTAGGTGAGATAGTAGCTGTAGCCGCCGAGGCAGATGTTATAGGTTGGAAATTATGCATTGAAAATGAATGTATTGAGCATCTAATATATTAATATTGATAGTAAAACTTTACTCTGCTTCAAAGCAGAAGACAAGACATCCCTTTATAAGTAAGACCAAGTAGGTTAAAGTGAAACAGCAAGTAGCCCAAAAACAACATCTGACGATATCACAGCAAGTTCGACAATCTTTGGAACTGCTACAGATGCAGGCAATTGATCTACAAGCAGTTGTTATGTCCGCCTCTGAGCAGAATCCATTTTTAGAAGTAGATGCTCCAGTGGTTTCTAAAACTCGCACCAGAACCAGCAATCATTCTAATTACAATGATATCTATAACTTAAGCAGCCGCCCTTTAACACTTAAAGAATACCTGGCTCAACAAATACAACTGCAAGGACTAACTGAGTACCAGAAACTTTTAGCGTCCTATCTCACAGATACTTTAGATGTATATGGCTATCTAACCATAAGCACAGCAGAATTAGCTACAGAAATTCCCTGTACCGAAGCAGAGCTAGAAGAAATACTATATCAAATGCAGAAGCTTGATCCAGCGGGTGTTTATGCACGCAATCTTAGAGAGTGTTTGCGTCTACAATTACAAGACCGTAGCTTATGGTCTGCTATATATGAAACAATGCTCAACAATTTAGAGCTGTTAGCACGCAGAGATTGGCCTGCTTTGGCCAGAATTTGTCGAGTTGGAGTTGAAGAAATAAGACATATGGCGGCTAATATCCAGCATCTTGACCCTAAGCCAGGTCGTAATTTTGGGGATGATTCATCTTTTACTTTGATCCCTGAAGCTACCGTACATATAGATGCTGGACAGCAATTAAAAGTTACGTTTAACCGTACTGACTTGCCTGATATCGTCATTAATCATAATTTATATAATCAAGTAATAACATCGGCCCAAGGTGAGGAGCGTAAATTTTATCAAGAACACTATCGCCAAGCTCAATGGCTACTCAAAGCCATAGAGCAACGTGCCCGCACAATAGTAGGAGTGACAAAGGCAATAGTTGAACTACAGTACGAATTCTTTATCGGGGGGATTAGTCATCTCAAGCCGATGACTTTAAAACAAGTTGCAGCAAAGGTGGGGGTGCATGAGAGTACAGTCAGCAGGGTAACGAATAAATGTATATCAACACCATTTGGGATTTTTACTCTAAAATATTTTTTTGCTAGTGAGATTAGATCAAGTATTTATGAAAACACATACTCTTCAAATGCAATAAAAGAAAAGATTAGGCAATTGATTGTAAGCGAGGATTCTAGTAAGCCTCTGTCAGATGATGTAATTGCATTGCAACTGCGTAACCAAGGACTGATTATCTCAAGACGCACAATAGCTAAGTACAGAGAGGCATTAAAGCTTTCCCCTTCCCATCTTCGTCGAATAAAGAAAATAATTTAAAATTAATAGGCTAAAGTCTATTTAATACCAAGTTTAGGAAATAAGTGCGCATTTGAAGCAAGAATTTTTATGGAATTTTGGCATATCTTTGAGACGCCCGTATTCAACATACTGGCGCGAAAATGGTATGTTAAAATTACCAAAAAGGCGCAGCTTCAAGTGTATAGTTATTTCCTAAATTTGGTATAAGCTACCTTTAGAATAGCATTGCATCATTCCTTATAATGCAGTTTCTCTACATAAAAAGAAAAAGTTTACTATTTTGTAATTCATTTGAGCTAATAATAATATAAAATCTATTATTATTGGATTAGTATCATGAATGAGCGTCCGACAGCTCGAGAATGTGTTTTATTACCTATTCTTGAAGAAGCGTTACGTAACCAGGAAATACATCTATTGAAAGTTGAGTCTAATACGCTCACAATAGCCCAGCCTGGGGCAATTTCTAGACTTCAAGCAACTTTTGGCTATGGTGAGTGGGGCAGCAAGAATATTGCTACCTTTATAGAAACTCACTGGCAACAGTTGGTCGAAGAAGCTCTTATATATTTTGCCACCAACAAAAAGATAGGTCCTATTTCCGACCTTATTATGCGTTTATGTGAAGCTGGAGATGGCCCTACTTTTGATTTGGCCGCGACAATCTTTTCTGATTGGATGGGGCAATTACCTCCAGCAATACAGCAGCAAAGCATTAAATCTTTGCTTCTACCAGGAACACACAACAGTGCAACTTCAGAAGTTTGGCTAGATATGCCTATAATACAAGAAGGAGAAGAATTGCTTGCCAGCCTAAGCAAAGCCATGGATTCTCTTCCAGGCAGCATGCTAGTGGACAAATGGGCTATAAACCAACATGAATCTATACAATGGCAGCTAGAGCATGGTGTACGGCTCCTGGATTTACAAATTGCTTATAACCAAAAAGATCATCAATTCTACATAGCTGAGCGCTTTGTTTCAGCCAAGTTAGCTACAGTACTGCAAGATATACGCAACTTCCTTTTAGCCCATCCTAGGGAAATTATTTGCATTAATATCAATCCTGCATGGGACTACCGCCATGGGGTTAGAGAGCATCATGCTGAAGCAGCTGCTCTACTCAATTATTACTTACATGATTTATTAGCCAAAAGCGAAGCTAGCTTTGAAGACTCAATTCAAAATCTTATTGCCAATAATGAGCGTGCCTTACTGCTGACAGAAAAACCTTGGGACAGAATAATGTCCGCATCGCAACATCAGATAATTCAAGCATGGTACGGTCAAAAGGACGAACTACCAAAAGCACAGGCAGAGGAAATACGATATATGTTACAAGATTCGGCGCTAGCAGCTAATTATATACATTTTGCACCCCAACCAGATTGGAAAACTATGATCTTATATAAAAATTTGCAATCAGCTTCTGAAGCCTTTAATTCTAATTTGGGAGTTTTATTAGAAGATTACAGCAAAGCTAACAATGCTCATCTTTATGGCATTACCCTAGACTACCCTAGCGTTTCTGAAATTGAGAACGTAATTAGCCATAATTTATATGAGTGGTAGTTGTAGGGCCGTAAATAAGGGACTGACAGGTAAACTATCCCCCTAGTTAAAAAACTTCAAAAAAACTATTCTTTTTTTGTAGCAAGTGTAGTAGACTGAAAGATGAGTGGTGTTACTAAATAATAATAATGAAGGATACTATTATGAAACAATTTATAATCTCAGCTGCAATAGCACTTGCTTTACCAGCAGTAGCTAACGCTCATGCTATTCACAAAGATATTGTGATCGATAGCAATGGCAACCAGGTGCGCGATTCATTTGGTGGTTGTGTTAGGACGAAGTGGGATACTACTTCTGATAAATGCGGCGCACATGGTCACTGCCAAGAGCACCATCTAGCCATGGTATTCTTTGATTTTGATAAAGCGGATTTACGTAAAGAAGCGTATTCTACCGTACATAAATTATACAAAGAAACCAAGCAAAACCGTCAAAATGTAATGTTTAAGGTAGTGGGACACACCGATACCGTAGGCAGTGCAAAATATAACAAAGGACTATCCGTGCGACGCGCTCAATCAGTAAAAAAAGAGCTGATGAAGGAAGGTATTCCTGCCTCACACATTAAGGTAGAAGGGCATGGCTTTAACGAGCTGATGGTACCAACTCCAGCAGGTGTGCCAGAGTCTAAAAACAGGCGTGCAGAGATATGCTATTCCATCTATTAAGCTACTAAGTAGAGTGAGAGTGCTAACTTCTGGGAAGAAATACTAATAATATCCTTCCCAGAAGTCTTCTGTGCGACTATTGTCCACATACCATTGCCGCAATTTCCTGCGCAGCAAGAGGAGCAGATAGCATACCTCTAGATCCATGCGCAACGCTAATATAAAGCCCTGCACATTCTGGAACTTCTGTAATAATTGGAAGACGATCTTTACTAACACACCGTATTGCTGCCCTGCCTTGCAATGTAGTAGGATCAAGAATAGTGGCTTGGGGCAGGTACGATTGCCAAATCTTAAGATTATATTGGTGCCCAACTAGGTTAGGCTCGCATGATAGATCTTCATAGTCATAAGTGGCGCCTACATAATGGATCCCATTTATTGCAGGCGTTACATACCCCCCTATTCCACATAATACCCTGTTTAATAGCTTAGAATTTTGACATGCTGGTATATAACTGAGCTGCCCCCGTGCACGTTGCAATGAAGATTTTAAGTATGCCATTTGCTCTAACTCCACCACATTGTAGCCATGTGCTGCTACAACTATATCTGCTTGCAAAGTCGAAATATTATCAGCATACACTTCCCACCCAGCAGAGGTCTGCTGCAATCTCTTTACGGAGCAATTATAATGCACGTCAATATTAGAATGTTGTAGCAAGGCTTCACACCAAAGCCTTGGATATACATAACCGGTGTTTGACAATAACAACGCATCTTCAAAATTTAAGGCAACGCCTGCTTGTGTGGACACATCTTTACCATGGAGGTAATCTAACAGCTCAGAATATAGCAACTTGTTGATTCGAGCAAAACGTACTATATCCTTCTCACTTTTGGGTAATTGTAATATCCCACACCTTTCCCATAACTGTGAGAAGCCATTATTTTGTAGAGTACACAATAAACGCGTTGCCGCTTCCAGCCCTTGCAAATATAATTTCATGGAGGGGCTATACGCTATCTCAAGCCGAGGATAAAGGATACCTACTTCATTACCAGATGCACCTAATGCGCAAGCATCGCTTGTTTCCAACACTTGAACTTGTATACCTCGAAGGGCTAATTCATACGCTACAGTACAGCCAGCAATTCCTGCCCCGATCACAATAGCTCTTTGGGGCAGCTTGCGAGGAGTGAAGGAGCGTGACATACTATGCTTATATCCTATTAAACGTTCGCGCTTGCGACCAAACCCAGGCACTTTATTTACTATAAAACCTGCAGCCTTAAGATTGCGACATACCTGACCTGCAGCTTTATCTAGTTGCATCACCTCGCTAGGGCTATGCCGTATGCTCACTGCCAATACTCATCTATCCAAGTAGCAGGACGAAACCGCCGCCAGAATTTTCCAGGCCACCTTCCCAGAGCCGCCTCATCTGGCTTGGGATGCCCATGAAATACTACTATTTTAGCATCTATAGGAATAGAAGGCTGGCGCAACCATGACATGGGCCATTTTGGCAAAGCATGCCGCTTAAAGCTGCGACACCACTCTTTAGGCCAAAATACTAAATTATGTCCCGAACGTATAACTTGATGCGATAAAAAGATTTGCTCATTGTCATAGCTTTGGCATGCCCGCAATGGGTTCATATTATAAGCCTCATATATAAAGCTACATTTGCCAGCTTGGAAGCGATATACTGAAGAGTTACCAATCCCTGCTCCTAGCTGTGTCCAATTCTCGATAATACAAAAATCTTGAGGTTTGCCATAGCTGAAGAAGCAATCAATATCCTCAACTAGTATGAGATCTAGGTCTAGAAATAGCGTCATGCCTGTGAGATTGGCTAGTTGAGGTTGAAACATAGACAGCTTGCGCCAAGGCGACTGTTGGTGCTGAGGTGGCACCTCTAGTAAAGGCAATGGCTGCACCTCAATAGCCTCGTATAGATTAGAGGCATCATCTGTAAAACATACAAAACGAAAGGGACGATGCAAGCAACGCTTCACCATAGAATATAATTTATTCACATATTCCGGGCCATATACAGTACCCCATTTCATACATATGACATTAACCTTTTCCATCTTCATTCCATAAATAAAAGTTGGATGAGAATAGGATCATATCCACATAAATGTCAAGCTGGCCTTACGCCTCTTCACTCTTATTTATAGCAAAAATTTTGAATTATAGTAGCGATGAAATTTCATATTTACCTATTAAGCGTCTGGTTTTGCTGCATGGATTTAGGTTCATCAGCATTTTGCAGTGCTTCAATATGAATACCTTGCCTGTCTAATTTAGCAGCCACCCCACTAAGATGTGCTGCCCCTATATTGCATACTACATTATAGCCCAAAGCTGAAAGTCGTTCTAACTCATCTGCAAATTGC
>JANPII010000061.1:0-4256 GCA_031424915.1 Pseudomonadota bacterium | reverse complement strand
GCCCTGATATAACCCACCGGGTATAGTAGCGGGATAATATTCCTTATGGCTGGTTAAATATAGTCGTACCGCTTCATCATCAAGATTGATGATACGCGCTTCACACTTAATCATCACTTCCTGTACAGCGCTAGTTGGATGGCCAGTGGCTAAAATCATCACATCGATTTTGCCATCACAAAGCGCTTGAATTTGCTCATCAGCTCTTAGCTCAGGAGTAGCTTTAAATGAGGTTTGCGACCAAGATTTGGTTTTCATAATGGTCTCAGCAGCAGCGCGTATGCCAGAGTTTACTGGACCAACGTTTACAACTTTACCAGCTAAATCATCCAGACGTTTAATATCTGAATCACGCTTTACTACTACTGTAAATGCCTCGTTATGTAGCGAAAACAAGAAGCGCAACTGCTCAAAAGCACCCTGATCACGATACTTGCCCTTACCCCCAAAGGCATCTGCTTGAATATCTGATTGAACAATGGCTAAATCTAGCTCGCCTTTACGCAACCCTTCTAAATTATCTATCGAACCTGCTGTTGATTCTACACTACAACGTAGATCTAATGCCTCTCGGCTACGATTAATTAGACGACAAATCGCACCTCCTGCTGGATAATAAATACCTATTAATGACCCAGTGCCGACTACTATATTTTTATCATCTGGATGCATTTTAGCATCTAACTTAACTGGCTCTGGTGTGGTTTTAATAGCGCTATCAGCTACTACAGGGACCTCTGCTGCTGAAGGCACCACTGCAGGAGCTTGTAATGATGGTACAGCAATAGTAGGACTAGCAGGGGGTTGAGAAGTTACAAGCTCAGGACTGGCCCAAGAAGCAGGAGCTAGGGTACACAAAGTAAATAACAAGAAATAAAAGAGACGATAAGACATATGTGCTACTCAAAATGGATATTATGATACTATACTACCATCCCAGCGTTGTTAAACCTTTTTGTCAAGTATATTTAATTATGAACTTTACTTCTCACCTTAAAGCTATGATCTCTATAAATGGTCCCCTCCCCTTGGATCAGTTCATGTCTGTGGCAATACAGCATTATTATGCTACCCAGCAACCCTTCGGTGAACAAGGAGATTTTATAACCTCACCTGAAATAAGCCAAATGTTTGGTGAAATAATTGGTATATGGTTGGCTAATAAATGGTCGAATATGGGCGCACCCCCATTTTATCTGATCGAGATCGGAGGAGGACGTGGCCTTATGATGGCCGACATTTTACGTTCTATACGCAACATTTCAAGCATTACAGAAGCCCTGCTACACCTTTTTATGGTAGAGCAAAGCCCTAAGCTTATAGTACAACAGCAACATGCCCTAGAAAAATACCAAGCTAAAACCTCGTGGCACCTTACATTGCTAGAAGTTGAAAGCTTATTACAGGAAAAATATGTAGAAGGAGAGCCTGCCCTCTTTATTATCAATAATGAATTCTTTGATGCTTTGCCAATGAAGCAATATATCCGTGACCACCAGGGAGCACGAGAAGTATGCGTGGGAATCGCTGAAGGGGAATTGGTATTTGCCCATTCTTCGCCTCTGCCCGGAGACTTTCCCCTGCTTGAAGGGCAAGTTTTGGAAGTTTCTCCACAACGCATTAATTATGCCGGTAGGATTGCTACTGTGCTTAAGCGCTATTCCAAACATGCTGGTTTGATCGTGGATTATGGATATACAGTGCGTCTTTATGTTAATACTCTGCAAGCTATACATAAACATCAGCATGTTGATGTGTTACAAACCGCAGGTCAAGCTGACATTACATCATTAGTTGATTTTACCTCTCTAATTGAGGTGATGACCAGACATGGTATTGTTAGTAAATGTTGGCCGCAAAGAGAGTTTTTGCAACATTATGGGATCAATATACGCGCACAACAACTGATTAAGAATGGGGCTGCGCCTTCTGTTATTCTGCAACAGCTAGAGCGCCTCACTAGTCCTGAAGCTATGGGCTTGCTGTTTAAAGTCTTGGAACTGGGGTAGGAAATATATTAGGGCTTAACTTGAAAGCTATGTGGTGTATAATAAGGTCTGCATTATATAAAATTTAATAATTTTATGGGACCAATCCAATTTGCAAATAGGGTAGCTGAGATAGCTGAACAAGAGGGGCATCATCCAGATTTAACAATAGCCTGGGGCAAGTGTTGCATTGAAATTTGGACACATAAAATTAATGGCCTCACCGAAAGCGACTTTATACTAGCCGCAAAAATTGAAGGCATGAAATGATCATTGTACAGGAGTACTAAACCCAAGATTTGATATTAGATTGGCATAATACCACTCTCTAGTACAATAGAAAGTGGTATTATGCAACGACCACCCTAAGCCGCCCGAGCGGTCCGACGTCTAGGGGTCTCTTGGCGTTGGCTTTTACCATAAAATGGCCGTCCTCCACCAGGTCTAGCATTACGCTTTGGTGCAGCTGGGTCAGGTCTCATTTTAGAACTTTCACCAGGATGCAGTAGGTTATTAATAGCTCTCAACTTTGCACCATCTGCATGAGTAATTAGGCTGATAGCAGAACCTTCAGCTCCGGCCCTTGCTGTCCGTCCCACGCGATGGATATAATCTTCTGCGCACTGTGGTAAATCGTAATTTATAACAATTTTAATGTGCCGAATATCTAAACCTCGAGCGGCAATATCCGTTGCAACCATGATGCGGAACTTACAATTACGGAAGTCGGTAATGACACGATCGCGCTTGCTTTGCCTTAAGTTACCATGAATTGCATCGGCACTATGGTTTTGACGACGCAGCCTATCTGCTAGTTTTTCTGCCCCTATTTTTGTTTTTACAAAAATAAGAATTGAGCCTTCACGCTTATCTAGCTGGCTAAGCAATTGCGTATATTTATCTGCTTCAACTACTTGAATCATCTCTTGTTTGATTTTGGTGATAGGAGTGTTTAAAGATCCTACAGCAATACGTAGTGGATCACGCAGATATTTTTGAGACATCGCTATAATATTGGATGGCATCGTAGCTGAGAACATCAATGTTTGCCGTTCTTGTGGCAAGTGCTGTATAATTTTTTCCAACTGTATACTAAACCCCATATCAAGCATACGATCGATTTCGTCTAAAACTAAAAAGTCTGTCTCCTTTAATCTTAAACTGCCCCGGCTAAGGTGATCGTTAATACGCCCTGGCGTTCCAACTATCACACGTGGCCTGGTCTTTAACTGCTGTAGCTGCTTAGGCATGGATTCTCCACCAATAAGCAGTGCTGTTTTAACGTTAGAATTCTTACCCAGCAGGGAGCGCAATGCTTCTATCACCTGAACCGCCAACTCACGAGTTGGAGTCAAGATTAAAGCAGAACTCTGTGGTACACTAAGCAGCCGTGCAACCAAAGGTATACAGAAAGCTCCTGTTTTCCCCGTGCCTGTTTGGGCAGAACCTAGTATATCCCTGCCCTCCAGAGCGGCTGGTATAGCCTGCTGCTGGATGGGAGTAGGGGTAATAAATTCAACACGCTCGAGAGAATCTACGAGCGACTGGGGCAAGCCCCAGGATTGGAAGTTTGTCATGGCTATTCCTCTGAGCAAGCAGCACCATTGTGTGCCATGCTTGACACATTAGAGTTCGCCTGATAACGGTTATAATAAATGCTTAAGCACCACCTACTAGTGCGAGATTAGCAGCAGAAGCTTTGCCATTATGATTAACAATCTCATAGCTTACGCGCTGTCCCTCGTTAAGATCTTGTAGACCTGCACTTCTTACAGCAGTAATGTGAACAAACACATCAGGGCCGCCTTGTTCGGGTTGAATAAATCCGAACCCTTTGGTTGGATTAAACCATTTTACTTTGCCAATAGTCATAGACATAAAAAGCTCTCCTTAAAGATATTGTGTTTTATACACCCCAACAATGGGATGCAGATAAAGAGTCATATATACTAACCTAGGTTTTGACGTTAGCCAATTGTAGGATATGCAACTCTTTGTAACACGCAAAAGAGATACTCTATAAAGAGATCACCTTGTACCAAGCAGATACTGCAGACACAGAAGAGTTAATACGAAACTTACGGGTAGTATACACATCAAAAATATAAAAGCAAGGCCTATCTACATTAGATATGCTATTTTTTCTAAAATGGCATGTCTACCTAAGTAATACCAAATCTAAGAAATAACTATACACTTGAAGCGGCGCCTTTTTGGTAATTTTAACATACCATTTTCGCGCAAGTATTTGAATACAGGCGTCTCAAA
>JANPII010000060.1:0-8051 GCA_031424915.1 Pseudomonadota bacterium | reverse complement strand
ACGCCATTGCACTACGTATTGTCACGTAATTAATACCCATATTCCAATCCTTGCGGTCCAGGCTAGCATAAACCTCATTAAGTAACAAGCTTATGGTCTTATGATCAAGAGTAATACGTTCAACAAGAGTAAAGCCACGTCCGTTAATTAGTGAGATCCGACCTACATAACCAGAAATATGTTCTCTTAAGCTAGCGCTATTTTCTGCACTTATATGGCCATCAAGACGCCTATGTTGCCCCAATGAGAAGTGCGCTGCTTGTAAATGTGGCAGGTTTAATTGCCAATGTCCACGTACTCCATAATTTATACGACTACCACTCTCACGTCGATCTAATCCTAGATAATGATTAGAATTCCATAAGTTGTAGGTGCTAAGTTCAGTATATTGGCTATCCTCATTGGGTACGATGCTTGAAGGGCGGATGCGCGGTGCTATATATAAGCTGGTAGTTGGCTCCAACACCATGCTGCCTACAATAGCTTGGGCGTAAAGCGGCCAATGCCAAGTGGTAGCGAGCTCAGGGTATATTCGGCCTGTAGTTCCATTATGCTGTTTGGCCCCTAAAAACAATTGTGCTTGCGAGGAAAGTGGGGAGGTGAGTGCGTGGTATTGAAGTTTATATCCATCAGCTCGTATGCTACCTGCAAGCTTTAAGCGCTGGCCATATGGTAGTGCCCATACTCTTTGTAATTCACCATTGATAGAGGCACGTTGATAATTCGCTGATTGAGGGCGTTCCAGGTTCAGAAAGTTAAAATCAGCATTAAACTTTGCACTGATAAAAGGAATATGACTTTGATAATGTGCACGAAATAGGGGCAAAGCAGTGGGGGTGGTTTTTAGATTGTCAATGGGGCGGAGGCCTTGGAAACTCAGTATATCAGTAGAAAAATCTAAGTTTGGCCCAAACGAGGTGTAATATAAATGGGAACGTAGAACATCATCTCTGTTTAATTTATACTTCTTGAGATAAGTCTTCTCTTTATCATGAACTCGACTTGCAGTAAAGCCGGTGTAGCTGTGGGGCGCTATTTGAAAATCACCCTTGCCTTCAATATGTCCTAGATACGAGCGGCTAAGCTCTACACCATCTAATGTTCTTCGGTGCGGATGGGTAAAACTACCACCAAGCTGATATGGTCCATGCTTAGTTAAATGGCGGAATTCAGCGGAGTGAACTATACCTTGGTGTTCAGTAAATATTGGAGATACGGTAGCATCCATATTACTAGTGATGCTGGCATAAATCGGGATTTTAGCTGAGTGTCCTAGAGCTTTAGACCACCGTAATAATGGTTGTAGAAAACCACTCTTACGGCTTGAGGCTGGAGTAGGAGTCGAAAAATATGGAGTGTAGAAGACAGGAAGGCCCAATATCTCTATCTTAGCATTACGATAATCCATGCGTTCATTGTAACGATCAACGTCAACAGACGTTGCTCGTATGCGCCAAATTGGTACATATGGAATTAAGTTATCCTTACATATAGGGCATGTTGAGAAGGACATTTCTTGCATCTGCAGCTTATCTTTGTCCAGCATTTGAGCATGCTTTGCTGTTATTTTGGCAGCACGCTTATTTAGGCGCCCAACAAAATGTACTAGCTTACCACGATAATTACTTCGCTCTAGTTCTACGGTGTCGGCATAATAGGTGCTACCATCTTGCCGATACATAACTACATTGCCTATGGCATAGATTTTATCTTTTACCTTATCATATATCACCGTATCTGCAGTAATGGTTTGCTCTAGGTGTTTCACTATAACATTCCCCTTGGCATGAGCGGTATGCAAATCGTGACTGTAACTTAGAGTGTCTGCCTCAATTTTCACTGGCTGTGAAGGGTCGTAGGCAGTCTGCTTCTCATGAGCTATGGCAAACATAGGTACCAGGCTTAAAGCCCAGAATAAAAATATGTGCTTATTAATATGTGATCTGATCATAAGCTTTACATAACTGAAGTATTAAGGGATGTTGGCTATTGTAATTGTAAACTTGGGTGCCATAGGTAATGCTGGATATAGGCATGATCTCTATGGAAGTGCCTGTCAAAAATGCTGCCTCATAAGTGTTTAAATTACTAACTGGGATTGTATATTCTTGAGCTTCTAGACCTAAATTCTCTGCTATTTGCAATACAGTCTGGCGTGTAATACCATTAAGAAAGCAATCTGGTATTGGAGTATATAGCCTTTTATCCTGTATGAAAAATATATTGGAAGTGGTAGCTTCAGTAACATTGCTCTTCATATCTAACAGGATGGAATCATCAAAACCACGTTTTTGTGATTCTATTTTAGCTATGGTGCTGACGGTATACATACCTGCACTCTTGCTAGTATAAGGCAGACAGCCAGCTGGGGCTTTACGCCATGTTGGGTTGATCTCCAGTCTGATACCCTGTATGCGCTGACTATGGCGTTGTTCCAGAAATGATGCCCAGGCCACTACTGCCCAGTGGCAGCTACAATTAATGCCATCAATACGTGGAGATTCGGCTCCACGCCAAGCTAAGGGGCGTATGTAGCCAAAAGTCAGATTATTACGTAGAACTATTTCCAGTATTATTTCTTCTAACTCCTCAATGTTATATGGACTATCAAGGTGCAGCGAAGTAGCAGAATGTAGCATTCTTTCAATATGCTGACGTAGCTTAAAAGGCTTGTGATTATATACCCGGATACCTTCATACACTGATGAGCCATAATGTAGGCCATGCGTCATAATGTGTACATCAGCCTCCTTAATATTTACATACTGACCATTAAGCCAGACTGTAGGGGCATATTGAGTCTGCAATGATGATATTTTATCTTGTGCTATCATCAAATACCACCTTCACTTGAGGAAGTTGTTTATCCAGCTCTTGCCTTATAATATCAGTAATATCAAGGCTGTTGCTAGCATATACCACGCTGATTTTATTGACGATAATGATGTGATCCCCCATCTTCTTGACGTATGCTGCCATTATTTTATCAAGCGTTTGATCTATATTCTCTGTGGCTCTGGATAGTGCTTTGTCTAGGCGCTCTTTATTGGTATGCGCTTCTTTATTATAATTACTAGCTTTCTCGGCAAGCTTACGGCTGAGCTGTTCATATTCCTGTTGTGGCACGCTTCCCTTTTGTGCATCTAGCTCGCGGTATTCGCTTTGTATAATGTTTTGTTGCTCTAGAGCTTTTTTCTTATACTCATTATTGCGTACTGCAATTTGTTTCTGAATGCTGCGAAATGCTAAAGATTCTTCTATAACTGACTTTGGGTCTAGTAGCACTATATTGATGCTATCGGCAGCGCAAATATCAGAAAAAAATAAGCCTAAACATAGTAATAGTAAAAGTCTCATTGTTACTCTCCACATGCTTTGATTATAGCCAACATTTCCTGCGCATCTTGACTGGCGCTGCCTACCAAAAAGCCATCTATAGTTTTGATATGCCGCAAATCTTCAATATTGCTGCTACGAACAGAACCACCATATAAGACTTTCCAGCCTGGCAGATGTTTGGAGATTGCGCTAGCTATAGCTTCTATAACCTCAGCCTTTGGGACTAAACCGGTGCCAATCGCCCATACTGGCTCGTATGCCACAAAGCCTGGAAGACTACATTGTGCAAGACCCAACTCATCTAATTCCGTTAGTATGAACTCAACCGCTTGCATGCTGTCATATTCGCAATTAGGCTCGCCAACGCATACTACTGGCATTAGATTATGCGCTATCGCTTGCTGTACTTTTGCAGCAATTTCTTCTATGCGTTCGCCGTGGTTGCGACGGCGCTCGGAATGTCCTAAAATTACATGGGTACATCCAATTTCTGCTAACATCTTGGCACTCACATCGCCGGTATAAGCTCCCTCTTCATGGGTAGCACAGTCTTGTGCTCCTACTCCTAGGTCTGATTCCTTAAGTTGTGGTATATAGGGGTAAGGTGGGCAAATGACTAACGTATGTGGAGTAGTAGTCTCCCTGGATTTAGCTAGTGCTTCTATTATTGAAGACACCTGTGCTCTACTGCCATACATCTTCCAATTAGCGAGAAAAAACATAAGTGCTCCTGCAAACATAGGGTTTAGCCATTCGCAATTATAGCTCTTTTTGCTAGGGGATAGCAACCTTATAGTTCGAATGCTCCTGCTTTGGTATTATAGCTTCTTAACCTCTTAGTGCAACCTAGTCCAAAGCCGCAGCATAGCAAATGAGGTAATGTCTATGTTATAACAAAGATGACCCTTGGTCTTGTTGAGTTGCAAGTTCTAATAGCGGATAAATTGCTGCGGTAATAGCCATAGATATTACACATTGCACAGCAATAGTAGCAGCACCTAACTCAACATAGTGTATAAGCAGTAAGCCTGCAGCTGTAGAAAGAGCGGAGAAGCCAAGAGCAAGTGCCGCACCTGTAGCCGCTTCCTTTACGCCCGTTCCAATTTTGCCATCCTCAGTCATAAGTGCATATCTTCCCCCAGCTAGTATTGCACAGAGCATAGCTGCAGCTCCTGCGCCAATGCCAACATATGCACCCATTGCCTGGAATCCAGCGAGGGGGAGGACTCCCTGCATGGCGTAATATCCAATGCCGAGGCTGGCACCACTTGCTACTGTTGCAAACAGTAGAGTCTCGCCGTTATTATCTTTGAGGTACATCGCCCTCTCAAATACACCTAACTCAACTTGGCTTGCTAAGTATTGTAATATAGAAGCACCATTGGGATTAGCAGCGACTTTATGCCAAATAGTTTGGCCATTAGCATCCTTGCTATCTAGGCTCGCACCCATTTCCAACATTTTCTGGATAATGCTTAAGTTACTTTCAGCGCAAGCTAGTAAAAATAGCTTGCTATTATTTGCCAATAGTTGTGTTTTCGCTTTTTCCGCACCCATTGCGGCTACGAGTATGTTAAAACTATCTATATTGTAGTTGAGAATGGCATATTCCCAAATACCATCCCCCTTTTTATCTCGGGCATTTAGATCGGATATGTGAGGTAGCAAGAGGCTTACAAGGTAGGAGTTTTTTGATTTGATTGCATGTAGTATCGGTGTAACTCCATTAGAGTCGGCTTGGTTCACAAGAGCTCGCGCTATTTCCGGTATTTGATCTTTCAAAAGTTCTTGCACTAAAGCTTTATGGCCTAAATAACATGGGTATAATACTGCACTCATCCCATTTCCCGTTTTAGGGTCTATGAATACAGGGCTTGTTTTATCTTGTTGCGCCTCCCATAATACGTGTGATATATCATCCATATTTCCGTTTGAAGCAAGCTTGATTGCCAGCCCTAAAGCTGTATCCCCCTGCTGCATCACGCTCCGATAAGAGATAGCTCATTGCAGCATCATTAAAATATTCTTTATAAGGCCCGTCTTTTAGACCTACTACTGTTCTTACCATCGCTGAATGGCGATCAGGCGCAATAATCAATTTTGTGTCCCTTTGTTTAATGGAAAAATAGCGGTCTACTGCAAGGTGCAATAATGTGCCACCGTATGGTAAATCCCTTTCTCCTACTGCAATTTTTTGTTTAATATTAGCTCCATGATTGAGTAGTTCCCCAACTAAGCCCTCACTACCACCGGTATCTACCAATTCCACTAGGAACGCATCAAGTAAGGGTTTGTCATCAATATTATATCTGATTAACTGAAGCATATTTTCGGTAGGCTGTGAATCAGTAGAAATTGATATGTTATGTTGAGCTTGTAGGGAGAGCTCTAAAAAATAGCGGAAGTTCTATATCGGGGTGCGCATGTTTTTCCTACGGGAACAATTAATTTATATAGAAATTACATCACATTACGCCAACATTGCAATTAATATCTGGTAGAACTGTGCTATACTTATAAGTCATAACGCTTGTGTTGGAAGCAAAATTCAACTATATTGCTTGGCTATTGAGGCTAGTTGCAATTGGTAAGCATAATGTTGAGTGAATACGATTGGGTATTTTATATTGCCAAGGGTATAGGTGTCACCTTGCAATACACCATACTGCCTATCATACTCGGCCTGCTCTTAGGTACATTGCTGGTACTAATGAAAATGAGCAGCAGCAAAACACTAAATGGCATGGCTAGTAGCTACATTTCGGTGATAAGAGGCACTCCGCTTTTGCTGCAGCTTAGCGTAGTATATTTTGCAATTCCTGGGCTTACAGGCTATAACATATCGGCCTTTGCAGCAGGGGTGATTGCATTTTCTTGCAATAGTGCTGCATATATTGCTGAAATCATCCGTGCCGGTATTAATGCTGTAGATAAAGGGCAGTTCGAAGCTGCTTATGCTCTAGGAGTGCCGCATAAAAGAATGATGTTAGATATTATATTGCCTCAAGCTATTCGTAATATCCTGCCCTCTTTAGTGAATGAGGGCATAGCGATGATTAAAGAATCTTCCATTATCGCAATTATTGGTGAGGGAGACTTAATGCGTAGAGCGCAGGTGGTTTCAGCGGAGCAATACACCTATATGGCTCCATTGTTAGTGGCAGCTGCTTGTTACTATTTATTGGTTATGATACTGAGCCAGTTAGGGCAAAAATTGGAGAGGCATTTGCATGCTAAGTATTAAAGGGATATCTAAAGATATTGCCGGTAAACGCGTGCTGGAGGATATTAGTATATCTGTGCCGCAGGGGCAGGTAGTAGCGATCATTGGGCCTTCAGGGGGCGGCAAGTCTACTTTATTGCGCTGCATTAATGGCTTAGAGCATTATGAAAGTGGCAGCATAAGTCTAGAAGGGTTGAAAACAACAGAGGTGGGAATGGTGTTTCAGCATTTTAACCTATTTCCTCATATGACCTTACTGCAAAACCTTACATATGCTCCAATTAAAGTACAAGGCTTGCCTGTGGCTGAGGCAAAGGAAAAAGCGCTAGAACTTCTGCGCCGTGTAGGGTTATATGAATGTGCAGACCTCCACCCAACCCGGCTCTCTGGCGGGCAGCGCCAACGGGGTGCTATTGCGCGTACATTATGTACTAACCCCAAGCTTTTGCTTATAGATGAGCCTACTTCGGCTTTGGACCCTGAGAATGTCAAAGAAGTATTAAATACTATCCGCAGCGTGGCACATACTGGCATTACAATGCTGATTGTCACCCATGAAATGCGTTTTGCAGGAGATGTAGCAGATCGTATTTTATTCATGGAGCAGGGAAAAATTACTGCGGATGCTTCGGCTACAAATTTTTTCACTGATCCCCCCAATGTTCGGGTGCAGCAGTTCTTGGATATGGTGTTATGAGTGATCAAGATATAGCGCCAGTAAAAGGCTCTCAGTGGGCTCTACTACCTACTCTAATTATAGCTGCGTTCTTTGTTATCATTATTATTGCAGACTTTGGGTATATATATATGGCTAAGCACTCCTATAGCGGCACAGTAACAGAAAACTCTTACCAAAAGGGTTTGGATTACAATGATGTGATTGCCGCGGCAAAGCGGCAACAGCAATTGAATTGGCAAGATCAGCTTGATTTTATAGGAAAATATGAGATAGGCACTTTACGCTTTTGTTTGCGTGATTCAGCAGGCCAGCCTATTAAAGCTACTGCGGTTAGAGCTCAGCTGCGTCATCCAGTTACCCATAAATATGACCAAGAGCTGCAATTTATATCCCAAGATGGGTGCTATACTACTGAAGTTAAGCTATCACGTGCTGGCCAGTGGGAGGTAATGATGCATGCCCAGGTTGGCGATATTGATTACTATCAGCGCCATACCTTACTAGTTGAATAATCTGCTACACATTTTCCCTTAACTATTATGTAATTATATTTTGCCATACTTAGTGTGTGAATGCTTAATACATGAGATAAAATTATGAGTAAGGTAAAAGTTGAGGAATTTAAGGAGTTAGAAGCTCAATTTCACCAGTATCAGAATGCTGTTACTAGTATGCTCATGGGTAATAAAGCAGTGACAATGCAGAATTAAGCAGGCTCAAGGTGGAGTTGGACTTAAAGATTATACCCCTAATTAAGGAGCTTAAAAGCTCTGAAAAATTACAAAAACTTAGGGAGCGAAGTGCAGCTTT
>JANPII010000059.1:0-7667 GCA_031424915.1 Pseudomonadota bacterium | reverse complement strand
CTAGCAGGGTAGCGGCTGCAAAGCCGCGTAGGGGGCGGCAATGAGCCCCCTGAAAATAATTCCTAAGAAACAACATAGTTGACGACGCTATACCTTTTAAGCCATCACACACCTTATCTAATCCGAAACCCGGGTTTTAAGGTTTTATAGAGTATAGGGTTCAGTGATACCGAAAATAAGTAATATCTCTTCTTCTGCTGCTTCCATAATAATTTTATCGTCTTCGTCAATGTGGTCGTAACCTAATAAGTGTAAAACGCCATGAACTAGCATATGTACAGCGCGTTGATGAATAGTTTTATTGTATAGTTGAGCTTCCATACATATAGTATCGTAACTTAGAGCTATATCACCAAGATAGTAGTCTGTGCCATTTTGCTCGCCAACTGGAAAGGCTAAAACATTAGTGGGCTTATCTAGACCTAGAAAATCTCTATTCAGCTCTTGTAAAGTGGCATCATCGGCAAGCAATACTGATAACACCAGCGAGGTACCCTGGCAGCTATATTCTGTATGTTTAAGGGTAGCATGAACAATTTGCTGTACTATATCTAATGTTAGTACGGAGCTTTGAGCCCAGCCAGGGTGCTCTTCTAATATATCTAATTGCAGGTTATAGATTTGATGTGGTTCTGATTTCATTGCCCAAATCCTAGTCTTTTCCCCTAAGTTCCAAAGATTGCTCAAATGTTCGGGTCAAGACAGTGTCAAGTACCGAAGCAAGAGCAAGGGTGAAAACAATAGCGCTTTTTTCTATTACCACTGCTACACCGGTGCTGGTTACACATTGTAATAATGGGCCAGCAGCGGCAGCTAAGGAGCAGCAGCTACTAAAAGCCAGCCAAGTTACAACATATTTAACAGCAATCCATTTCGCCTGCTCTTTTCCAAGTATAGGTGCATTTTGTTGGTAATCCAACACGCCAGCTATAGCCCACCCAACACCTATAATACCTGAAAGTACTGCTGTTTGAGCAGCAATCTGTGCCCCTAGGTGTGTAGAAAAAGAAGCGCCTACAATATCGCGTGCGAAATCTATAACTAACCATGAATATAACCAATAACGGGAGTACAGGAATGCGCATTGTAATCCAACATTAACCCAGGTTGGTGCGGCCTTTGGAATGAGGTAGTGAGTAGGCTTTTTTCGGTCTGCAGACTTTTTTCGGTCTGCAGAAGATTCGTCGATTTTCAAGCTCATTAAGAAGAAGCCAACACATATTAGAGGCATGCCTAAACCCATCATAAAATCTCCTCCCATGCTGCCGCCTGATTCTATTAGTAGCTTGCCTCCAGCCCCCACCACTAAAGAGACTGGTGCGGTAGTTTGTACGACTGCTACACCACCGCTAAATAAACCTGCCCCTAAAGCTGTGCATCCAAGCCCAATAAGTGCAGCTATGCCACTAATTGTTTTTGGGTTAAATTTATTGAAAAATGGAGTGGAGAAAAGTAAGAACCTATCAATAAAGCCTGCTTTTTGTTCTAATTTAAGAGTAATTTTCATATGTATGTCCCCTGATTAAAATCTTTTTTCTAAATAATTAATGTCTATTATATAGCTTTAGGGCGTAGTTTGCAAGTGTAAACTTCAATATATTACAAAAAATTTTAAAATATTAAGGATGCGATGCGTTGAGGTGCATTTACTGTGCTTTATTAGTGCGTATCTTAGTAATTTTAGAAAATACTAGCATTTTGAGATAGTGTTCAGCCCCCACGAGTGGTACCTGGCCTTTTTAGTATTGGTAACAATGCTGTTGAAGTATTCATCTTACTTGTGAGGCGAGGGCAAAAACTTAAAGTGCATGAGGTTTTGGCCTTAGTCCAAGGCGTGTGTATGGAAAATTGACTATAAAAAATACGTACGTATAATAGAGGCAAGATAGTAGTATTAACTTAGGTAACTATTTATCTTCAACACGGTAGATTAAAGAAGATAAGACATGAGGCATTTTCGTAATAATAACCTGAGTAATGTTGTGCATGCTAAGCGTGTGCCGATTAAACTTAGTTTTAATCTGCATAATTTGATAGCTACATGGTTCTTTCTAGGCCTAAGCCCGATTGCTCCTGGGACTTTGGGATCGCTTGGAGCCTATCCTATATTTTATCTTGCTATTAATCGAGCAGCAGAAGTACCAGAAATCGTTAATTTCCTATACATTATGGCTGGGCTATTATTTGTAGTAGGGTGGTGGGCTGCGGCTCGTTTCCACCGTGATACCATGCTGTTTGACCATCAAAGTGTTGTAATAGATGAGGTGGTAGGGCAGCTACTTACTTGCGCACTTTGCTTTGGTTGGCTTAATAATGTCGAATCCCATCTACTTGAAGTTCTTAACATTTCGCAGCACACTTTTGTCTTCCTAATCTCTTTTCTTGCCTTTAGATATTTTGATATTACTAAACCGCTAATTTTGGGATATATTGATCGTAATTATAAAAGTGCCTTTGCAGTAATGTTGGATGATGTTATTGCAGCGTTGTTTGCTGGTGTTACCATTTATATATTTTGTCTTATACATGCTACTATTACCTAAGTTATTGAACGCTGCGCAAAATTTAGTAGACCAGTCCTCTGCTAAAGGCTTGAAAATAGCCACTGCTGAATCATGCACTGGGGGGCTGATTGCAGCTTATATTACTAGCATCTCTGGTAGTTCTGAAGTATTCGGCTATGGTGTGGTTACCTATAGTGAGAAAGCAAAGGCTGATATGTTGGGTATCCCCATGCGGTTTATTCATACTCATGGGGCAGTAAGTTACTCAGTAGCAGAAGCGATGGCCAAAAACATTTTAAAACTCGCAGGCGCAGATTATGCTATTGGTGTTACTGGTATAGCCGGCCCGAAAGGCGGTACCCTGCACTTGCCAGTAGGTACGGTATTTATTGCACTTGCCAGTAAAGCTTCAGAAAAATCCGTGGTTTATAATCTTGAAGGTACGCGCGAAGAAGTACGCCAACAAGCTGTGCAAATTGCTCTTACTAGCCTTACTGAAGCGGTGGCTCGGCATTAAGGTGACGATGATAAAGCATAGCACTTACCGGTATAGAACAAAGATATGATATACCAAGCCATGGAATTACTAGCCATGGTTCCAAAATCATACCAGTAATTAGTAAGCAGCAGCCAACTAATAGAAAGGGAACATATTCCCCTTGAATCTCGGCTTTTTTCCCTGAGAAGGTAGGTACACGACTAACCATTAATAGTCCTAGCGCAATTAAGTAGCCGGCAATAAGCCAGCTGGAAAAATGGTAGTCCGTAATTTCAAAGCCCAGTATCATAGGCAATAAGCTAAGTCCTGCTGCTGCAGGTACTGGTACCCCAATAAAAAATTGTTTACCGCGTTCTACTGACTCAGGGCTAGATAGTTCTGTATTAAAGCGGGCTAAACGTAGGGCATTGCATGCTATATAGAACAATACTACAGTCCATCCTACTCCTTTATAGGGTATTGCATACAAGGACCATAGATATGCTACCAAAGCAGGAGCTACACCAAAGCTTACAATATCGCATAGTGAATCAAGATGTGCTCCAAAGTCGCTAGAGCAGTTTAGCAGCCTGGCCATACGACCATCCACGCTATCCATAACAGCAGCAATTAAGATAAGGCCAGCGGCTATAGTAAATTTATCATCCAGAGCATATCGAACGGCACTAATTCCTAAACACAGTGCTAAAATAGTAATCAGATTAGGAATAAGTTTATATAAAGGTACTGAGCGTATCTCCATATTATTTCTCCTTTTTCTGGGCTTTTTTAGCTTTAATTAGTTTGGCAATCACTGTCTCTCCACCTATCATATATTGTCCCTTTAAAACCTGCACTGCAAAAGACTCGGGCAGATATAGATCTACTCGGCTACCAAAGCGAATAATGCCAAAGCGTTCTCCGGCTTTTACCTCTTCAGCTACATATAGGTTGCAAATAATACGTCGTGCGATTAATCCGGCAATCTGCACAACTCCTACCTGTGTACCAGTTGCATTCTCTAGCAACACAAGTTGCCGTTCATTATGCTCACTAGCTTTGTCTAAAGAGGCATTAATAAACTGACCAGGATGGTAATGTAGTTTTTTGACCACGCCTGTGATTGGAATACGGTTAACATGCACGTCAAGAACGCTTAAGAAAATGCTAACTCTGGTTACTTTAGTATCTATAGTCATACCTAGCTCTTTGGGAGCATCTACCTTGGCAATATTGGTGATAATGCCATCAGCAGGGCTGACTACTAAATCATCCCCTAAAGGGGTAACTCGCTCTGGATCACGGAAAAATAGTACGCAGCATATAGTTAGTAGCAAGCCTATATAACCTAGCTTAGTAGAGATGAAAAAGAAAAAGCAAGTTGCTAGAAAAAATAAGGCTATAAAAAAATACCCTTCTTTGTGAATGTTGGGAATAAAATCACGAATACCTTCCATCGAAGACTCTCCTGTAATATACTAAAAAGATGTTCAGCCTATGTGCTGTATTAGAGAACCGTAGTCGATTAGACATTAGGCTTGCTAACGCATATAGAAACTGTTATATGTGCCCAAAGTGCAAAAGGATGCGGTAGGGCTAAATCAGTATAACAAATCTTGCATAGAAGGCAATGCCAAGTAGTCAAGTATTAAAGAGGCAATATATTATGAGTTCTAAAATAGGCCGGCGCGTTTGTGTCTTTTGTGGTGCAAGCAATAAAGTAGAGCAGTTTTATAAAGATTTAGCTCAAGAGTGTGGCACTCAGCTGGGGCGAGAAGATTTCGATGTGATATATGGGGGAGGAGACTCAGGATTAATGGGCATTGTTTCACATTCAGCCCATAAAGCAGGAGCTAAAGTGACTGGTATTTTCCCTGTGTTTATGGAAGAATATGAGCATCTTAATAATGAATTAGACAACACTATATTAGTTGATAGTATGTCACGTCGCAAAGACATGTTGATTGAGTATTCAGATATCTTCTTGATTTTGCCTGGTGGATTTGGAACTTTGGATGAATTTTTTGAAGTTTTAACTTTGCACATTTTAAATCAGCTGAGTAAGCCTATCATTATTCTAAATTATAATAATTATTGGGATCCGTTATTAAATTTATGCGACCATATTATAGGAAATAAATTTGCCGCGCCTCATGCTAATCAAGGCTACACAGTGGTTCACACATTAGAAGAAGCAATGCAAAAGATACGTAAAATAGTGGAGGTGTCAAGCAAGGGAGAGTAGTTTTGGAATGCTTGGTGCGTCCTCTTTGCAGGTTCTTTTAGGAAGAAGCTATAGAAATCTTTTTGGAGTGCAAAGCTTTAAGATATATGGTACAGTTCCTGCTATTAATAAAATTGTGAGGTATCATGAAATGTGGGATTGTAGGGCTGCCGAATGTAGGGAAGTCCACTTTATTTAATGCGCTAACAAGTACTATGGCGGCAGAAGCTGCTAATTATCCTTTCTGTACTATTGAACCTAATGTAGGCAAGGTTGGTGTGCCAGATCCTAGGCTACATAAGCTTGCAGATATTGCTGGTTCTGCCAAAATCATTCCTACGCAAATAGAGTTTGTAGACATTGCGGGGCTTGTAAAGGGCGCTAGTAAAGGTGAAGGCTTGGGTAATCAATTCTTGGGCCATATTCGTGAAGTTGATGCCATTGTTTATGTGCTTCGTTGCTTTGAGGATTCGGATGTAAGCCATGTAGAAGGAAGCGTTAATCCTTTGCGAGACGCTGAAATTATTGAAACAGAGCTGCTATTAGCAGACTTAGAAAGTCTTGAGAAGCGCTTGCCAAGCTTGGAAAAAAAAGCACGTAATGATAAGGAGGCAGCTGCGGAGCTGGCACTTGCTAAGAGTTTGATGGGGGTATTAGCAGATGGCAAACCTGCAGTCTCTGTTAGTGGAATTGATGCTCGTACTCTTTCTCGGATGCAGCTGCTGACTAGTAAACCTGTACTTTACGTATGCAATGTTGCAGAAAATGATGCTAAAGAAGGCAATGCATATAGCAAGCAAGTAGCGGAGTATGCCGCTAAACGTGGTGCCAAAACTATCGTGATTTCTGCTAAAATTGAAGCGGAGATATCCATGCTTGAGGATGCTGCAGAACGGCAAGAATTTTTGGCAACGATGGGCTTAGAACAAACAGGCCTAGATCAATTAATCCAAGCAGGATACGATGCTTTAGGATTAATCACCTTCTTTACCATAGGTCCGAAGGAAGCGCGTGCCTGGACTATCAATAAAGGTACACTTGCCCCTCAAGCTGCAGGTGTTATTCATACTGACTTCGAGCGTGGATTTATTCGGGCCGAAACTATTGGTTATGAAGATTATATAACACTCCGTGGTGAAGCAGGAGCCCGGGAAGTAGGGCGCCTACGTTCCGAGGGCAAGGAGTATGCTGTGCGTGATGGTGATGTTATACACTTTAGGTTTAACGTGTAGTTATACCAAGTCTCAGCTAAAAGATTACAGCGTCGTTCCTTGTACTGTTTTAGCTTATTCCCTAGATTTGGTATAATTACTATTGTCAGAAAATAACGCATGTAGAAGTTTATTATGCATGCCGTGACCTGCCTTTGAAGCGTGCACGCAGCCCTTGATACGTAAACCAGTTAGATATAAATCTCCAATGCAGTCTAAAATTTTGTGGCGTACGAATTCATCCTCATAACGCAAACCTTCTTGATTCATAACTCCCGATTCATCGATACCTATGGCATTATCAAGTGAGGCACCAAGTGCAAGCCCCATGCTACGTAGCTTTTCCAAATCTGTCATGAAGCCAAAAGTACGAGCCTGCGCAATAGTTTGACCAAAACTACTTGTACTTTCATCAAATATAAAATGCTGTATACCAATTGTCGGATGTGTAAAGTCAATACTGTAGTCCACCATAAAACCTTCATAGGGCTCTATGGAAATAAAGACGCCATTTTCACCTGCTACTTCTACTTTCTTATTAATTCTAAGTGTTTGGCGCGGGATGTCTTGTTCTTTGAGGCCAACTGTTTCAATCAATCTCATAAATTCAATGGCGCTACCATCTTGAATTGGTAATTCATCGGCATCTACTTCAACAATAGCATTGTCGACCCCGCATCCATATAATGCTGCCATTAAATGCTCGATTGTTGCTACTTTAGCACCGGCTTGATTAGCCAGTATAGTGCACATTCTGGTGTCTACCACATGCTGGTAAGAGGCAACAATCTCATTGTCTTGGGGTAGATCTGTGCGACGGAAAATTATTCCTTGCCCTGCAGCAGCTGGGCATAGCCGCATGTGCACTTCATTGCCTTTATGAACCCCAATGCCTCTAAATTCAATTATTTGCGCTAAAGTTTGTTGCATGTTTGGCCCAAAAATTTATTTCGCCGTATCTTTATACAGCCTAATTATGAATCTTTCAATGGAGTATAGCGCCTAGGCATGCCAAAAATAAATATAGTTCTAAGCAGCTTTGTCTTGATTTGGCTTATATCTCAAATAGCTACTAACATATAGAACGTATTTTTAATATATAAACATAATTTTCTTCTTGATTTGTGCTCAATTTATGATAACACTGAATAAATCTTAAAACCTTATACGGAAGGAAAGGGGTGGATATTTTAAGCGCAAGTATTGGAAAACTAGCTGTCATCGATGTAATGATAATTTTAGGGTATATG
>JANPII010000058.1:0-19171 GCA_031424915.1 Pseudomonadota bacterium | reverse complement strand
GGCAAGAGCAAAATACCCTGAAGCCAACGTTATGCTGTATGCGCGCAGGAAGATTAAAGCTGCCGCTATTGGTGATTTGGTATGTGACTCTGCAGAAGACTTAGTGGCAAAATGCGATATAGTTTTTACCACCACTTCTTCTCTGGAGCCTATTATTTATGCGATTCCAGAAAGCGAGCGCATCGCTATTATTGCGCTTGGTAGCGATGATGAGCATAAAAGCGAGATAGCACCTCAGCTATTCAAAGCTGCTGATATCGTTATTGTTGATAGCAAGCTGCAAGCGGCAAAATTTGGTGATGTTTCCAGAGCATTAAAAGAAGATATTATTAACCAAGATGCGTTGATGGAGCTAGGCGCAGTACTAAAATCAGGTATCTCTGAAAATATCAAAACAATAATTGCGGATTTTTCAGGTATTGGGGCCCAGGACGTGGCTATGGCAGAATTTGTATTATCTAGGCTTTGATCGACTCTTTCTGCTCTTTAGACAACCTTTCCATAGCATACCTCAGCATGGTTTTAGGCATTTGATGTGCGTGATCACAAAGAAACGATATTAGTCTAGCTTCATCTTTTTTGCCTGCTTCGCGAAGCATCCAGCCCACGGCCTTATGAATAAGATCATGGGTATCGCATAGCAGAAGCGAGGCAATCTTGAAAGTCCATGCCAAGTCATTTTTACGGATAAAATACCATGTTGATACGACTCCGATTCTGCGCTCCCATAAGATTTCTGATGTTGCCAGATTAAGTAATGAACTTCTGTCTTTATCCCAAAGATGAGCGCCTATAATTAAGTGAGCAGAGGCGTCTACAAGATTCCAATTATTTACATATTTTAGATTTTGCATATAAAATTGGTAAAGCCTTTCTTTACCCTGATCATCTTCATTCTGATATTGCTTGGTTAAAATTATCAGCGCCAGTAATCGTTCTTCATTGATCTTTGACGCAAGTAAAACTTGCAAATCATCAAGTGTTAAGAACATAAATTTTTTGGCGATTTTGCGTAAATTTGGAACGGTCACACCTATAAATTCATCACCTTCAGCATAGTGCCCTGTACCTGTTTTGAAAAATGCAGCAGCTTTGTGGGGCGGGACGCTAATTGAATTTTGCAAGATGTCTTTGATTTGTATAATCAGATTCATATATAAGCACTCATTTCTAAGGCCTTTTGGGCTCCGGACTTGAAACTTTCAATCGCCTGAAAGTAGAGAATAGGGCCTTGATGTACAGAGCTTTCAGTAAATTGGTATGTTTTAATTTTTTCAAGTACCATATATTCTCTTAAACATTTAATTTTCTCCCCCTTCTCTAAGCAGGAAGTCCTCTATATTCTTAATCTGATCGCGCAGTTTTGCTGCCAGCTCAAACTCCAGTTCTGATGCGGCTTTTAACATCTCTTTACGTAGCTTGACTAGCTGTTTCTCTGGGTCTTGACGCTTACCCCTTTTTGGAACATCTTCTACATCAATAGTAACATGATCATGTTCATACACACTACCTAGCAGCTCACGGATTTCCTTCTTGATGGTCTGTGGGGTTATATTATGTTCTATATTATAATGCTGTTGAATCTCACGCCGCCTTCCGGTTTCAGCTAGAGCCTTGCGCATAGATTCGGTGATTTTATCGGCATATAGAATTACTCGCCCCTCCACGTTACGAGCAGCACGTCCTATAGTTTGGATTAACGAAGTTTCTGAGCGTAGGAACCCTTCTTTATCTGCATCGAGAATAGCAACCAAGCCACATTCGGGAATATCCAAGCCTTCGCGTAGTAAGTTGACTCCTACAAGTATATGGTATATTCCTCTACGTAGGTCGCGTATGATTTCCACTCTTTCTAAAGTCTTAATCTCTGAGTGTAAATATACTGCCTTAAGGCCCAGCTCGATTAGATACTGGGTTAGATCTTCTGCCATTCTTTTGGTCAAGGTAGTAACTAGCACGCGCATCCCTTTATCAGAGACTACTCTACATTCATTGAGCAAATCATCAACCTGGGTGGTAGCAGGACGTAGCTCGCATTCTGGATCAATAAGCCCTGTAGGGCGAATGATCTGTTGCACATACTGGCCGTGGCTCCACGCTAGTTCATCATTGCCGGGAGTTGCAGAGACAAACACAGTTTGTGGACGCATACTATCCCATTCCGCAAAAGTGAGAGGGCGGTTATCTAGAGCTGAAGGCAGGCGGAATCCATAGTTCACTAAGTTCATTTTGCGTGCACGGTCGCCATTATACATACCACGCACTTGTGGGACGGTTACATGGCTTTCATCAACAAAAAGTATGGCATCATTAGGCACATATTCAAATAAAGTGGGAGGGGGAGCGCCTGAGGGTCTGCCGGATAGGTAGCGGGAGTAATTTTCGATGCCTTTGCAATTTCCTGCTTCAAATAACATTTCCATATCAAACTTGGTGCGTTGTTCTATGCGTTGTGCTTCAATCAGCTGTTGGTGCACGCGGAACCATTCAGTTTGTTGCTTCATTTCAGACAAAATCAGTTTTATTGATTGTTCCAAAGTAGGGCGTGGGGTAATATAGTGGCTATTAGCAAAAAGAGTAATCTCAGGCAACTGCTGAATCTTTTGTCCAGTAAGAGAGTCAATCTCATGTATGCGTTCAATTTCACTGCCAAATAGGGTGATACGCCAGGCTCGGTCCTGATAGTGTGAGGGAAAAATATCTAAGTTATCGCCACGTACACGGAAAGTACCACGCTTAAAATCAATATCATTACGTTGGTATTGTAGTTCTATAAGCTTAGCCATAATATCTTGCCGAGCGATCTTGGCCCCCACCTTAAGTGGAAAGGACATCTGCAGATATAGCTCAGGCGAGCCCAAGCCGTAGATACAAGATACTGATGCGACGACTATCACATCGCGTCGCTCTAACAAGGCGCGAGTGGCAGAGTGGCGTAGCCGATCTATCTGCTCATTAATCTGTGAATCCTTTTCTATATACACATCTTTTTGAGGTATATATGCCTCTGGTTGATAGTAGTCGTAATAAGAAACGAAGTATTCCACTGCGTTATTAGGGAAAAATGACTTCATCTCGCTATATAGCTGTGCAGCTAAGGTTTTATTATGTGCCATAATAATAGCAGGGCGTTCTGTACGTGCGATAACGTGGGCCATGGTGAATGTTTTGCCTGAGCCAGTAACACCAAGCAAGACTTGATTACGTTTAGATTCGCTAAGGCCAGCAGCAAGGGCTGCCACCGCTTGTGGTTGATCTCCCGCGAGAAGAAAATCCGATTTTAAGTCAAATAATGCCATTTTAGTGGTTGCTTACATTTATTTTTTAATTCTTACTTCTATAGAGCAGCCTATCACCTTATTGCATTTTTGGATAGTAGTAAAAAAAGATCGTTGTTCAGACCGACTTAAGAAGAAAAATACATCTTGGCGTAAGGATTCAACTGGCAGAGCTCTATTTCAAAAAGCTATACATTCTTTGCATATCACGTACTTGCATTTCCACAGCATCGCCTATGTCTGCAGATATATAGGCAGTGCCCAGTGGCAAACGCTGTAATCGTCCTTGAACCTCTTTCTTCTCACCTACGCCCAGCGATTTATTAATTTCGATTATCACTTCACCTAAAGGTTCCATTTCTTCATCATATGCCCCAAAACGTAAAGCTTTAATAAAACGAGGCTCTTGTGATAAATTCACTATAGCTACTACCAAACCTACCTCAATATGATCTGGTTTTGGTTTTTGCACTAACTCTATCTTGGAGATTTTAAGGCCTCGGCTATCATGTATTCCCAAGCTTTGTAAAAAATTTGCCACCGTAGGTGTGATATCAGCCACCTGATCGCGCCATATCAGCAGAGCTGGGGCTATAACAGTGAGTAGTGACAATACAATACAAACAAAAACTGCCAGCATTTGCTGCGATCCAGGACGAGGTATAGGAGGAATTAACCCTTTAGCCCGGGGTAAATCTTCTATTGTAGTTTTAAGCGAAGCAGCAGCAGCAACAAGTGAACCTCCAGGCTTTATATCTCTTTCTTGTACTTTTGATGGGCTTTCAGGCACACTTGACCCTTCTGCTATTAAGCTTTGTTCACTACGAGGAAGGGTGTAATCTTCTTGTGGTTGAGCATCATCCGTATGTAATTGACTAAAAGATGATTCATCTTCTTGCTTAGTAGAAATTATGGAGTGGTCATCGTCAGGTCGAGCTAACCATTCGTATTCACATGCCACACATCTAACAAGGCGTCCACTGCCTACAATAGCCCCTTCAGGTACCTGGTACTTCTTGTTGCATTCTGGACATTGTATTATCATAACTTAACGCTTGGTTTAGAGGCTATACTGCAGTATAATGGCGAGTAGCATGTACAAAGTCAAGGGGTGATAGTGGCTAATATATCGTACTTACAACGCCGTATTGAGCAGTTATGGGCCGAACACGCCCAACTTACACTAAGTTCAAGCGATGCAGCTTTAGAAGTAATAGAAGAAGCTATGAGTCTGATGGATAGTGGAAGCGTGCGGGTGTGTGAGCAGGCAAATGAGAAGTGGCAGGTAAATACTTGGCTAAAACAAGCAATACTGCTATTTTTTAAGCTAAAAAGTAGCGTGACTATATCTTATGGTGGTGCAGAACAAGGCCCCAAAGGCGGCTATTATGACAAGATACCCCTAAAGTTCAGTAATTGGGAAGCAGAGGATTTCAGCAAGGTGGGAATCAGAGTGGTACCGGGAGCCGTAGTGCGCTACTCCGCCTATATTGCAAGCAACGTAATACTAATGCCATCATTTGTTAATGTGGGCGCATATATTGGTGAAGGTACGTTGATCGATGCTTGGGCTACAGTAGGCAGCTGTGCGCAGGTAGGGCGTAACTGCCATATTTCTGGTGGCGCTGGAATAGGGGGGGTGCTCGAACCTATACAGGCTAACCCTGTTATTATAGAAGATGATGTCTTCATTGGTGCACGTAGTGAAGTTGTGGAAGGAGTAATAGTGGAAAAGGGGGCAGTGCTATCCATGGGTGTATATATAGGTGCTTCCACTAGAGTATATGACCGCACTACTGGCGAAATACATTATGGGCGTATTCCTGCATATTCTGTTGTTGTGCCTGGAACCTTACCGAGCAGTGATGGTAAAACCTCTACATATGCTGCAATTATTGTCAAAACTGTGGATGCCAACACTAGAGCAAAAACAGCGCTGAACGAGCTGCTGCGCCTAACTTAAGCTGATCTTATTTTTTAGGAGGCCTCATTGCCGGCCTCCTACGCGGCTTTTCAGCCGCTACCACCGCTAGGATATTTATAGAATCCTGATTATATCATGGGGAATGATATTTGGGAAAAGGGACAAGTACCAAGATGACAACGATTGTAAGAAACCAATTCCGCGATGGTAGCTTGCCCCACGGAGAGGCATTTACTGCGACTTAGCTAAAGCGCCAAGCTTCGAATCTGTAGCAAAAAATCCTCTATCGATATCCATGGCTATTCTCACCACTGGTGTGTAATCAGGTTCATAACGCCCTGCATTCAAAGCCTGTGTTGTGCAATTTATTGCTTCACTAGTAACATTCATCAACAATACACTATTGCCTTCTATCTCTGCTGTAGGGCATTGGGTCATAGAGCGATTAGCATTCTTAATAAAATCATCGCTTACCACTGAGTTGCCAATTATAGGAAACGCTTTATCACTATTAATACGCTTAAAACGCTCTGCAACTTCTTCAAGCTCAGGACCATTTTCTAACTCTTCAGGCGGCACCACTTTATTGGTGTCTCCCGCACCAACGGAGTCAATATAAGTTTTGCGGATCTTACAAGCCTTAGCGTCTTTATCATCTTGAAGCCATCTTTGTAGTAACTGGTATAGGGGCCTTGCAATTTCCGCAAGAGCATAATAAATAGAATGTGCTGCTGAGGATAGCTTGAGGCGTATATTAGATAGCGCAGTACTACAATCTTCTAGACTTACATTAAAGGTGAGTTCTTTTACTATTCTACTGATAAAGTCTTTAATTTCAGGCAACACACCAGTAAACTGCTTATCATCTTCTTTACTTGCAATATAGTATTTATAGCCATAGTATCCTGCGCACCCTACTGCCACTACCCCGCCTACTACAATAGCTGCCCAAGCCCATAAGGGTAAAGTTAAAGTGCCTATGGTTGCTAGAGCCGTCCATGCCGCGGTAACTGCAGCCGTGTCTGTGACCACAGCAAGTGTAAAGCCACCCACTCCACCTATAACACATGCTGTAGCAAACATGTGTTCGCCCTCATTTGCTCCATTTATATACTCAAAATTATTCCAAGACTCTCTAATGCTGGTAAATGCTGCCCACCTGGCCTTTTGAGATAATTCTTTTTGCCTAAAGTATTTATACCCTGCTGCCCTTTTTTTGCTTTGACCTTTACTAAGTAGACCATCTAGCTTAGCGCCTTGTTGCCCTAGCTGCTCTCCTTGCGCATCTAGCTTTTCACCTTGCGTAACAACCTCTTGCGCCAAAGCTGCTATTTGCTGCTTTTGCTCTTCATTATGCTGCTTTTGCTCTTCGTTATGCTGCTTTTGCTCTTCCATAAACTTTTCCATTTTATTTAATTGTTCTTGCATATACTGTTTCTCCTGCTTTACTTGTTTTACTTTTCTTGCTTTTGCTTCAAAAACTTCTTTAGCACCTTGGTACTGATAGTTAGGTAGAAAAGGGCCATCCATAGGCTTGCGTGTTATAGGGGACGTATGTCTTCGCTGTATCCACGCCTCAAGCTGCTCCTTTTCATAAGTATGGCCGTCAGGTCCAAATACCGGTTCCCGCATAGGCTCAGATGTAATAGGGCACACTAGCTCCGGTGGATAATTTACTTCCCTAGCATAATCTATTATTATTTTTTCTTCCACAATTCCCTCCATAGATTTAATGGTTAAAGCTCCTTCTTATAAGAAGTTATACACGGGGTATGTTATTTACAATAGATAACATATTGTAATTATATAATTTTTGTAACTATATCTATTGAGTTGCTTTTTTAAGCGTTCTAACTGGCCTTAAATTAAGTATCTTCAGTATGTCGTGTCAGCAATTCCAGCCACTCATCTTCGCTTAAGACTTGGATGCCTAAAGCCTTGGCCTTAGTCAGCTTGGATCCAGCCTCTGCGCCTGCTATTAAAAAGTCTAAATTTTTAGAAACTGCGGACAAAACTTTAGCGCCCAGTTGTTCTGCTTGTTCTTGGGCCTTTGTTCTGCTCATAGTTTGTAGTGTACCGGTAAAGACTATGCTTTTACCTGCTAGTGGCAGCTCTTCATCTTCATGCTCAGAGAGCATAGGTATAATATCCAAATGGCTTGCTAGTGCTGTTACCATCTCCAGATTAAATGCATCAAGGAAAAAGTTACATATTGATGCCGCAACTATTGGCCCTATACCTGCAATTAAAGCAATTTCTGCCATGCCTTCTTCAGCACGAGCAGCATGGATTACCGCAGCCAGTGTATGATACTGCGTGGCCAATAGTTTTGCTGCAACTTCTCCGACATGACGAATGCCTAGTGCATATAACAAGCGATGTAGTGGTATATGGCGTGCTCTGGTAATAGCTGCAAATATATTAGATACCGACTGTGCCCCTAAACCAGGACGGCGTTCTAAGTGTAGATGGGAGTTACGTGCCTCTAGAGTCATTATGTCTACAGGGGTAGATATAATTCCATCATTATAAAAAGCAGAAATGATAGCTTCTCCTAAGCCTTCTATATTCATTGCCGAGCGTGAGACAAAATGCCGGAGACGCTCTACCACTTGCGCTTGGCATTTGAGACCTCCTGTACATCTTCTGGCTATCTCTTTATCCTCGCGTAACGCTGCACTACCACATACTGGGCAAATATGAGGCATAATGTAAGGTGTGCTATCTGCAAGGCGATGATCAAGTTCTACCCTTACTACTTGTGGAATAACATCACCTGCGCGCTGCACTATTACTGTGTCTCCAATACGGCAATCTTTGCGCTGTATTTCATCTTCATTATGCAGGGTGGCGCGCGAAATAATAACGCCGCCGCAATTGACTGGTTCTAATTCAGCCACAGGGGTGAGGGTGCCAGTTCTGCCCACCTGTATGGTTATATCTAATATGCGTGTAATAGTCTGTTCTGCGGCAAACTTATGGGCTATAGCCCAGCGCGGAGCTTTATTAGTTGCGCCTAACTGTTGCTGCTGCAACACATCGTTAACTTTATAGACAGCGCCATCAATATCATATTCTAAATGTGAGCGCTTATATTGAAGCTGATTATAAAACTCCTCTATTTCTTCTAAGTTGTGGCATATGCAACTTTGATCTGTAGTAGCAAAGCCCCATTCGGCTAATTGTGTAATCAATTGTTCTTGGGTGATTATATTTGGCATACTGCCCCCCCAAACAAAGTAATGCAGTTGGCGCTCTTTGGTAATGTTGCTATCAAGTTGGCGCAAAGAGCCAGCGGCAGCGTTGCGTGGGTTGGCAAATAATGGTAAATTCTGCTGACTGCGAGATTCGTTCAGTCTTAAGAACTGAGCTTTGGGCATATATACTTCACCACGTACTTCGCAATTGATTGGTATAGGTAACGCCATGGGCATGCCCACTACCTGTTTTAGATTAGGCGTGATATCTTCGCCATATTCTCCATCTCCCCGGGTTAAGCCACGCACTAGCTGGCCGTTTTGGTAAATAGCGGCAAATGATAATCCGTCTATTTTAGGTTCGCACCACATATCTATAGAAGCCAAGCCTGTGCTATTTTGAATACGTGTTATAAATTCTTCTACATCTTTTATGTTAAATGCATTGTTTAACGACAGCATCGGTGATGAATGCTGTATTCGAGCAAAGCGTTCATCAATTACACCTGCTACTTTTTGTGTGGGGCTATCTTCTACATTAGCAAGCAGAGAGTAACTCGCTTCTAGCTCTACTAATTGGCGCTTGGCAGCATCGTACTTTGCATCACTAACTTTTGGAGCATCCTCTTTATAATAACGTAGGTCTTGTTCTTCAATCCATAGGCGTAAGGTGCGTATTTTCTGCAGTGTGTCTATTGAGGTATTCATATTGTGCTTTAATCATGCTATATAGGTGTGCCTTAGTATAAGACAAAGGCAGTAAGAAGGGTAGTACGATAATGGTATTTTTCATTCTTAAATATATTTCATATTTATAAGCTATTAATTATATTTAAGTATATAGGTTGAAAACTCAAAGGTTTATTGACAAATTACCCATAAGAATATATTATCCTCGCTATACATACACTATAAAACGTTCACATTTTCTTAACTTTAGGGATATCATTATTATTAATAAACAAGCGTTTCGATATGTTGGGAAGGCATAATGTTACATAAAACACCATCTGAAGTTCTAACAAACTGCCAGTCTGGCCTTAACTCTTTCAATGCTGATAAAGTTAAAGCACGAGGAAGGGCAGTAGGGGTAATGATGTGGCAAGAACTTCCAGGGGAGCTAGTATATTGGTTTTTTGCCCGCGCTTCAGGATTATCTTTAGAAAAGGCTTCGGAAAGCTTATTAGTGCCGCCTGTACAAAGAGAGGATGGTGGGGTAGAGGAAATTTTCAAACAAACTGAAGATGATAGCAACAGTGAGATTGCGCATATCGGCGCTGCCCTTGAAAATAATAAACCGGTAGTTATCTTAAATAGTAATGGCGGTCACTGGGTGGTTCAGGCACTCCTGCCACAACCTGCAGGTAATGTGGAGTTAGAGGTGCTACACTTATATCGTAATTCAATGACGGGGTATGAGTTAGGTAAAAAGACTGCCCAAGCTCTAAAAACTGCTTTGAGAAAGCAAGATATTAACTTAGAGGAAGTGCACGATCTTTCGATGTGGCAGCAGGCAGGAAACAACTGTGGTACTGCTACTTTAATTAATGGTGTCAGTTTTGCCCTCTATCACCATCATATGGCTATAAAAGGAGGCAAGTGTAACCTTGAGTTATTTGATGATTATGATATTGCCTTTGCTCAAAGCCATATGGAGACTACAAATCACTATGAAATCAGAATGAATACTTTAATTGAAAGCTTTCTTGCTGATTTAGATAATGAAATTGTAAAGAGTAAGGAGTACACCTCTGGACATATAGCATTACAAGATGAATTGCGTCAGGTTACACATGAAGCAGTAAAAGAAAGCATTCTAGGGCCTGAACCTGAAACCTTACTTAACTACAACATCGACCTCAATCCCGTTTTACAAAATGCCAAAGAATATCTAAAACTACATCCAGATAAGAAAAAGCTCGAGGGCCCAGACTTTTTAATAAAAAAGTATCCTGAAATTGAACTAGCCATAAAGGCTCTTTCAGAAGATAAAGAGTATCTTAAAGCTAATAAAATTAAAAAGGAAAAATGCACTCCTGAGGAGTTATGGAGGCAATGCTTAAATATAGTATTCAACCGCGCTTGCAGAATATTAGATTATCAATGGACAAGAGATTTTGTAAAAGAAATCAAGGAATCTCCTGAAGGTGAGCTAAGTGCTGATGTGAAGAAAAAATATTTGGATATAATTACTAAGTTATGTAGGGAAAAAGAATTAAATGAAGAAGAGCTACCTCAAAAAATATTGGATAACCTGATATTAGGCACTAAAGCTTTATCAAAAGAATTACCTGCTTTATATGCAAAGAAAGGAACGAATCTGGAAATTGTAAGAGAAATTAATAACATCGTAAAGCATGTAGAATTTCTGCCCCCGCCCACATGGTGGACCGAAGAGCGTAAGGAGCATGCTGTTCATATCGTTTGGACGCATAAGCATGAGCTTTTAGCGCAGCTTAGAGAGTTAGAAAGAAAACTAAAGGAGTCAAATTATGAAGCAGCGCACTTTGAAGTGCTCAATAAAGCCATAACCCGACTGGCACGCGCAATCCGTTATACCCCCAGGATGATGGAGACTTTTGCTAAAGCAGCAGAGGATATGAAGGCAGCTAAAGAGCTATGCCAACAGCTGGAAGATTTATGTGTTCCTACAAATTATACAGAATTAGAAGGACAGCTGCAAAAAGAGCAGAAAGAACTAGAAGAGAAAAAAAATAAGCTAGAAGTACTCGCGAAAGAAGTACAAGCTCTGAAGGGCCAACTTAATGAATTGAGCCCAGAGGCATATAAAGAAGAAATTGAAAAACAGATTCATTTAAAAGAGCAAGAGCACAAATCTGCAGAAGACGAATATAACAAAAAAACAACCGATATTGATGGCTTGCTGCGCAATCTTAAATATAAGAAAAAAGAGGAGCAAATAGCAGATTTCCAATCCCTTGAAGGTAAGTTCTACAAGAATCTATGGGGAGGGAGGTATACTGAATATGATTGTGATAACTGCAGGATGTTTAACGATGACCACTATGTTTATGCAAAAAGTAAATTTAAGCCTGGCGACTATACAAGGGCATCTAAGACAAGAGGATCTAATAATTATGCTCTCTCACAAAATATATATGCCGGCCTAAATTATGAACACCATGACAAAGCACAGGCAGCTTTTGCTAAGATACCTACAGAGAAAGAGAAGGCAATATCTGATTTTATAGAGCAATGTAACTTAGGTTGGTATGACCTGCATGGTTATCAACTAGGCACAGCTGCTTTGTTTACCACCTCTAGTTTAATAACAGGCAGTATCAGCGTTATAATTGTCCAACAATTAGTATCAACACAGGCACTGGGGTTGGATGCGAGTATAGATTTATTTATAACGAACTGGCGTATATTAATAGAAGGAGGACCATCTATGACTACTGTTATAAGTGCTGTAGGGCCCATTGTTTTGGCGGTGGCAATTGGTGCATGTTTTACGACTTTATTATATTACAATGAAATAGTAGGTCCTCAGCCAGTTATAAAGTTTATACATTCCATGCAGTACGAATTAGAAAACCAAAGAAGTAGGTAAAACAGCCTTTAATACTAATTATGCACTGAACCTCTCCGTATGTCGGAGCTCTTTGCTTTCTTATTTGTGCAAGAGCTAGATTGTGATATAACCTTTTCTCATAACACTTAATATATTGCGAGTTGAAAATGATGGAAGTTGATCATGCTTTACTAGTAGCCGGTGGCGTTGGAACAGGGCTAACAGCAGTTGGTATCGCCCTTGGATTAGGGCTAAGTTGTTTTTCTACTACAAGTATAATGGTTGGTACCTGCGTTTTACCCACTGTAATAGGTATTGCTAGTGCTTGTCTTGCTATTCCTTCTTTAAGTATGTTAATCGCAGGATATAAAGGGGTATGCTTTTATCCAGTTGAGGGCCGCACTAAAAACTTTGTCATGCGTGGTAGTGTTATTATAAGTCTTGGAACTTCACTTGTATTTCTAACTTTAGGGTACGCTGCATTACACATAGGCTTAGGTAGCGTGTATCTAACGAAATTTAGCACTGTTGCTGCTTTAGGTATCGAAGCGGCTGTTGCTTTCAGTTTAGCCTCAATATTATTTGGGGGCGTAAGCAAAGTGCTTGCTGAAGGAGCAGAAGCTCAAAGCTTAGAGACTGGAGTGGTATTTGGAGTTATGATGGGCCTTTTCTTGGCTGCTTCAACAGTAGTGGGGCCTGCATTAAGTATAGCCTTGGGTGTAGCTGGTACTAACGCTGTGGTCTTGGAGTGCTTTATATCTATAGCCATCAGTATGCCAGCGCTAATCATTAGCTATAGCGTGAATCAGGATGTTAAAGAGATGATAATTCAATGAATTCCTCTTAAAGTATATTTTTCCTATGAACAATACCAAATTTCTTGCTTGCTGACTCATAATCATGTATAATGGTGAGTAGATTTTGTTACAGCTATAATTCATAAGATATATAACAATGAGAAGAGAATTAAGCAGATCCATGTTTGGCTATGTGGATTATTATTCCATAAAAAAAGACCACCACATTCTAGATGATAAATATCAGACTTATCTGCAGCCTACCTTGCGTGGAAACCAGCTGCTTGCTCAATATTATGAGAAAAAATATCAAACCAAAATTACCTTTGGTCTTACTCTTCCTGATGGCACAGTAGAACAATTTTGTGGTGAAGCCTGCAATAACCTATTTCTTGAGCAATTAACACAGCACTTCACTCAAGCTAAAATTGACCCTAATGCAAACTATCGAGAGATGTTTTATGTCATCTCCAATGCTTCTCAGCATGCTACTCCTATATTATATGTCCAAGAAAAAGATAAGTGCTACCTTCTAGCACTAGATTCCTGTGTACCAACTAAATTTTTGACAGCAGATAAAGTTGAGGTCGAGGGGATAGGAGAGATCAAAATTTATGGAGACAACGCTACTGGGCCTGCTGGACGGCAGGCAGACCATTTCTCCTGCTTTGTTGATGCCATCGTAATGGGCTGTAAGATGACCAAAAAGGATAAGAGTGGGGCATACGCGATTTCTTTAGATTCTATTGCATTTGATGATAATAAGCATACCATTTCCAATCTTCCTTTAGAGCTATTAGTTACTGCGCAACGCAGTAAGTGGTATGACCTGGCATTGCAGGGACGTGCAGAAGACACTGCAGTACATACGCGTGATAAGCCCGAAACATTAGAGCAGTTCCGTACACGTTATCGTTATAAGATAGAACGCATGGATAATAAGATTGGAAAAAAGGAAGCGGAGGAAAACCACTATTTACGTCTTAAAAGCCTTAAATACGGGGTGATCATCCAAATCCAATATTATATTAATCTGCTAAAAGCGACATGTGGGGATGCTTGGACCGAAGAAATGGAAACTAAATTTTGCCAAGAGGCAAAAGCAGCATTCAAAAAGCATGCTGAAGATATTAAGATATCGCAGGGTAAAGGGCACTTAGATACAAGTTTTACCTATAGGTTGCCTGTGTTGCATGACCTAGCAGTCGAATACGAGGCTAAACTAGGTGGTAAAACTAATATGACTCCTAGTAAACTTCAAGCAAGCTATGCAAAATATTATAATCCCCCTAACCGTGATGCATTGTTACAAGCAAACACGCATACTCAACAAAACGCTAAGGTGCGCCGTGTTTTATTGTTAGTTATGGCTTCTAATGCCGCATTGGGTGGCAGTTATTATTACTACTGCAAGACTTTTATCCCACCTCTTATGCAGGCAAATTGGGGAATTTTTGTATGTGGGGCGGGGGCATTTAGTGTTCTTGCTATGTTTTATGTTTATGAAGCCAGCAGGAATCAGGCCCTATGTGTGGTCAGTGCTGGCTCTGCTACTGTAGCTGCCCATACTGCACTAGGTATGCTGATCGATCAATATGAGTTGGTGTTGGAAAACCAAATTTATATTACATGTGGTGTTTTTGCTTTGGGTGTACTTACATTTGCTGTAGCAGAAGCGGCAATTTCGTTAGCTCGATAAAACGGTCAGGATGACCAGAAAGTAATAATGGAAAGTTATGGGATATAGCAGATAATAATTGCTCTATCACTTCCTCTTCACCAGCAGCAAAGCGAGACAGCACATAGCTAGACACTTTGCTTCGCTCCCCAGGATGTCCAATTCCTACTCGCAGCCGGTGATATGCGCTGGTACCTAACATTTCATCTATAGAGGCCAAGCCGTTATGTCCGCCATTACCGCCGCCTAGCTTAACTTTAATTTTACCTAAAGCTAGATCAAGATCATCGTGTATTATAAGTATATTAGCTGGATTAAGCCTAAAGAAGCGGGCACATTCTGCTACTGACTTGCCAGATAGGTTCATATATGTCATAGGCTTGAGGCACATAACCTGCCGGCTTGCAATTGTGCCACGTAAATACGCGCCGCTAAATTTATTACTCCAGCTACCAAGCTTATACTCCTTTGCAATATGATCAAGCAGATCGAATCCTATGTTATGGCGAGTAAGCTGCTGCCCTGGGTTACCTAAACCTACTAATAGAGTGACATCCTGCATGTCATCCAGTGCCCCTGCTTATGATTTTTTATTTCGCTTTTTAGCTGGTGCTTTGTCATTCAGCTCATCGCCAAAATCTAGAGCTATCACCTTAGCCTTCGCGCTTTTCGTTGTGCTATTCTTCTTAGAATATCCGCTAGGGGCGGAGCACTGGCGGTTAGCATAAGAGCCAGATTTAGGCTGATCTCCCTGTGCTAACTCATCTAGAATTGCTGCCATATCATTAGGGGTCAGATCCTCAAAGTAATCGTCATTAATCTGTACCATTGGCGCATTGACGCATGCGCCCAAGCACTCTACTTCTACTAAGGTAAATGCCCCATCTATTGTAGTTTCTCCTACATCTATACCTAGCTTATTACGACAAGTTTCAGTCAACTGGTCTGAACCACGTAGCCAGCAGGGGGTAGTACGGCAAACTTGGATTAGGTTTTTACCTACCGGCTGTTTATTATACATGGTATAAAAATGCGCTATTTCAAAAACTTTCATTGCAGGCATATCCAGCAATTCAGCGATATATATCATAGCTGCTCGCGGCACCCAGCTGTTATGCTGTTGTTGCGCTAACCATAATAATGGCATAACAGCACTTTGCTGCTTGGGATATTTCATAATAATAGCGTGCGCCTTCTTTAAGTTCTCTTTAGTAAACTCAAAGGTAGGAGGTTGCTCAAACTTAATTTCTTTAAACATTGAAGACATTGCTCTAATCTCACTATCTATCTATTTCTCCGAATACAATATCTAGTGTACCAATATTGGCCACTACATCTGCAAGCATATGCCCACGGCTCATAAAGTCCAGCCCTTGTAAGTGGGCAAAGCCAGGGGCGCGTATATAGCAACGATATGGTCGATTGCTGCCATCTGCTACTAAATAAATTCCAAATTCCCCTTTTGGTGCTTCTACTGCTGTATAGGTTTCGCCTGGGTCTACTTTATATCCTTCGCTGAAAAGCTTGAAGTGGTGTATAAGCGCTTCCATAGAGGTTTTCATATCAGCTCTATCGGGAGGACAAATTTTACGATCCTCCGTGCGATATTCCCCAGAAGGTAGCCTATCCAAGCATTGTTTAATGATACTTAAGGATTGGTACATCTCTTCTATTCGCACAACGTATCGGTCATAACAATCACCGTTCTTGCCAATGGGTATGCTAAAATCTAGCTGGTCATATATTTCATAAGGCTGTGCTTTACGCAAGTCCCATGCAATACCAGAGCCACGCAACATAGGGCCAGAAAACCCCCAGTCCAGTGCTTGCTTTTTTGAGACAACTCCGATGTCTACCAGACGTTGTTTAAAAATACGATTCTCAGTTAGTAGACTTTCCATATCAGCAATTTTTTGAGGAAAAGCTTCTATGAACTTGTACATATCTTGTACTAGCCCGTCAGGTAAATCTTGTGCGACTCCGCCTGGCCTAATGTAAGCCGAGTGGAAGCGGGCTCCACTAACTCTTTCGTAAAATTCTAATATTAGCTCTCGCTCTTCAAACATCCAAAGTAGGGGTGTCATCGCGCCTACATCTAGGGCTTGCGTGGTGATATTCAGTAGGTGATTTAAAATTCGGGTGAATTCTACAAATATAACCCGAATGTATTGTGCCCGTAGAGGTATTTTACAGTCTAGCAACTTCTCTACTGCCAAAGCAAAGCAATGCTCCTGCGACATAGGTGATACATAGTCTAGACGATCAAAATATGGCAGGGCTTGTAGATAGGTTTTATATTCTATTAGCTTTTCGGTACCGCGGTGTAGCAGCCCAATATGTGGGTCAGCCCGTTCTATAACTTCACCATCCATCTCCAGCACTAGGCGCAGCACACCGTGTGCTGCTGGGTGCTGTGGGCCAAAATTAATAGAAATATTTTGACTGCCTTGTTTGTCGTGAATTGCTTCTGTCATTTTTACGTATAGCCTTATTTCGTATATATGCTCGACAGCTCGTCGTACCTCATTATTTATTACCATATCTTGGAGTTGGGATAAAGATGTATTTTAACTGATGTAGTTTGCGCATTAGTATGAGACCTACTTAAGTAGTCTTATATCCCCTGTCGCTACCTAAGGTTTCGCCTACTTTTTCAGTGAATCGCTCCCAGTATCCCTTTTTTACCCGTGGCTCTTCTATATGTTCTTGACTATGAAGATATTCAATATGTTCGGCCACCAAAGCTCTGGTGGTAAGCACTAGGTCATCTCTTTGCTTACCTTCATATTGGTTTAAGCCCGCATCGACGTTTGCACAGATTCTTGCTAGTTTATGATAAGCCTTTTCCACATGTTTCATATTATCCCAGTCTTCTTTCTTATATTCTCCTAAAGCATCATGATGCTCAGTGTCGCCATTAGTTTTTGCTTCTCCACCACCATTAGTGTGTGCTCTAGGTGTTTCTGCAGTAGCACTACACATCCTAATTCCAGCACCGATAGCTCCGGTTATGGCCCCTATGGCTACAGCGGCATAAAGGTTAGTGGGTATTTGTAAAGCGTAAGTCATAAACGCTGCTGTACCTAATGATAGGCCGGTGCTACATAAACAAGTAAGAGCGAAGACTTGCCACTTCTCTAACTCCCAACGCCGTTCTAGCATTCTGCTTCCGAAAAGCGCAGCAGCGAGGGTAAAGCCTATTAAGAAGCTGATGCTAGTAGTAAATGAAGCTTGAGTTATAACAGAAGTGGGATAGGTAGCCTGTATATGCTGCAATAAAGGTACACGTGCTGCTTCTATGCTGCAGCTAAGAGCAGTGCCTGCTAAAGTACTGCTCAGTACCCCATGAGTTTTCTCTTCAATGCTGTAGGCATAATTTTTAATTATAGACCAGGTTGAAGGAGGTAGAGGAGCGGCGCGCCTAATTTGCATCTCTAGTATCGAAGGATTAAATACGTGAGCATAAAGAACTTCTGGTACTGCGCCTTGACCCAAAGTGCTTTCATCGCTTATATCTTCTATAACTATAATCTCATCATCATTTTCGTTAGTTATTCTAGGGCCACGCTGAATCCGTGGTGGGTCAGTTATATCTAGCATTGTTTCTAGTGCTGTGGCTAAGGGCTTGAAGGGGCGCTTTATGATATGAATCAAATACAGCATATAATCTAAGGCCGCACTATCACTGTGTTTGGCTATTTCTACAACTTTATCTAAATGATGCTCCTTATATAGCTGCGGCTTCTCCTTTTTAAGGCGCTTGAGCTCCTGAACAAAAGCCTTTTGCTCGACATCATCATAGTTATTAGCAAAATAATTTAAGTAATAGCTAAAGATGTAGTATTTATCTGCATTATGGTCAATTCTCTCTATTGCATCAACTATCCTGTTCACTGCCTTATAGTAAAAATTTGGTGTTTTTTCAAATTTTCTGCAACGGGACTCGGCTGGCCTTACGTATGCTTTTTCTTCCATAATATCCTCCAATTATTTTGCTTTATAATAGTTAACTTCTTCTTGGCGCCGCCGTTCTTCTTCAGCAAAGTTAATAGCACCTTTGTCAATCTTTAAAGCATGTTTGATTACTATTCCAAAGTCTACATGTACAACTCTGCTTGGAGTTTTTAAGTTATTATCAAGAGTGTGTATCCCTGCAGATAAAGCGGTTCCCGCTAGATACTTTAATGCGCCAAGCTGGTCTGCTTGCTGCTTACCATTGCCTTCGCTAAGCTTCTGGTTACCCTCAGCAATATCTTCTGCTTTCATTAGAGTTTCTCCCATAGTAGACATCTTTTTATTTTCTCGGATATAGGTCAAACATTTCTCTGCCTGTTCAGCTATTTCTAGAATATGACTATATTTACAATCATCATCAGCTTTTAATACCATTCCTGTACGCAAAGAATTTAGGCAGTCTCGCTTAAAGCTTATAAGCGCGATAGCTTCAGCTTTTTTCTGCTTCTCTTTAGGAGTAAAGCTCACAATTTGCTCTACACGAGAGCCAATCTCAAATAACACATATTGTATAATATGCCCAAGAGCTGGCATCTGTAAGTTCCTACCTTCTATTACGCTTATTAATTTTTCTACCTTGGCAGAATCAGTAGGGTTATTACAAGCTTCTTCAGTTACCTCCTTCCATTTCTTGCTATACCACCGATCTCTTATATTGTCGCGATTTCGTACAGCAATATAGACGCCCAATTCTATAATGCCTACTCCTATTACCATAGTACCGGCAACAACAGCAACTTTCGCAGCG
>JANPII010000057.1:0-31577 GCA_031424915.1 Pseudomonadota bacterium | reverse complement strand
CCAAAAAATAGCAGTAGTTCTATTCAACCTTGGGGGGCCAGATAGCCTAACCTCTGTCTACCCCTTTCTATTTAATCTGTTTTCCGACAAGGCAATACTATCTTGGTCTCAGCCTTGGCGGTATATGCTGGCGTTATTGATTTCTACCTTACGTGCCCCTAAGGCTCGAGCAATATATGCTATGATGGGTGGGAGCTCATCTATTGTGCCGCAAACTGTAGCACAGGTGCAGGCGTTACAAGAGGTACTAGTACAGAGCAAAGAAGTGGAATATAAGGTCTTCTATTGTATGCGCTATTGGCACCCAATGTCACCGCAAGTGGTACAAGAAGTACAAGAATGGGGCCCTTCGAAAATAATATTATTGCCACTCTATCCTCAGTTTTCTACCTCTACTACTGCGTCGTCTATTGAAAACTGGCAGCAAAGCGCAGCTACGGCAGGATTGCAGGTGCCAACTAATGTGGTATGTTGCTACCCTAAAGCTTCAGGATTTGTGCGTGGTTATGCTCAAGCAGTGCGCCAAACATACGCTCAAGCACTTAAGCAGGTCCCGGACCATCAGCCTCGTGTGCTGTTTTCTGCGCATGGCTTACCACTTAAGCGCATTAAACAAGGTGACCCATATCAATCACAAATAGAAGCTTCGGTCTCAGCTGTAGTCGAAGAGATAGGAATAAAATCTTTAGATTATAGAATTTGCTATCAAAGTAAGGTTGGGCCACTGCGCTGGCTAGAGCCTTCTACACACAATGAAATCATTCAGGCCGGATTAGACCAAGTGTCAGTGATTATAGTCCCCATAGCTTTTGTTTCTGAGCATTCAGAAACAAAGGTAGAGCTAGATATAGAGTATCGCAAATTAGCCACAGCACATCGCGTACCTGGTTACTTCCGTGTCAATACATTATCCACTGATACGCTCTTTATAGAATGTTTGGCTGCGCTTTGTTGTGAGCCAAATACTAGTACTTTTCGGTGTGCTGATGGCTTTAGCCAGTGCTATTGCCGCACTTCATAATTATGCTGTTATCTTATGCTGCTTAAGCTTATTACGCAGAACTTTGAGTGATGCCCCCAACACAGTTGCGGCCTTATCATAATCACCAGAGCAGTAATTAAGCGTAGTGCGCAGAACTTCTTCTTCAATAGTATCATTAGCACCATATAGCGTACCTTCACGATATTGTACGCCAGCCATCCCTTGTGATAACGGTATAATACTGTGTGCGGTAATTTGGCCAGCAGACTCTAGCAATACTGCACGGTGGAGTGTATTTTCTAACTCCCGTACATTTCCTGGCCAATCATAATTCTCTAATTTACTGATAGCTTCAATGTGAAGCGGCTTTAATGGTATATCATTAATATCTGAGTATTTAGCTATGAAGTGATGAGCTAATTCATTGATATCCTCACGTCTTTCTCGCAGAGGTGGTAGTTGTATGTTGATAACATTCAGTCGATAGAACAAATCGGCGCGGAATCTGTCTTTGCGCACTTCTTCTTGTAGATTGCGATTTGAGGTGGCTATAATGCGTACATTTACTTTAATAGGCTTATTACTACCAATTCTAGTAATTTCTTGTTCTTGAATGGCCCTTAGCAGCTTAGCCTGTAATGGCATTGGCATCTCGCTAACTTCATCAAGCAACAGAGTGCCGCCATCTGCCTCTTCAAATTTACCAATACGGCGCTCTATAGCACCGGTAAATGCACCTTTTTCATGCCCAAACATTTCGGACTCCATAAGGTTTTCTGGAATCGCCGCACAATTAAGTGCTATCCACTCGTTTTCGCGCCTCTTGCTATTTTGATGAATTAACCTAGCAAACCCCTCCTTACCAGTTCCAGATTCGCCAGTTAGGAGAATATGAGCATTTGAAGGAGCAATCTGTTTAGATATCTGCAAAGCATTCACAAATGAGCTGGAGCGTCCTATCATTTGAATTGTGCTATGATCATGGCATATAGCTTCGAATAACGCTGCTATTACTTCTTCTTCAGGGGGCAGGGTAATATATTCTTTGGCTCCTGCTCTGATAGCAGCCACTGCCTTGTCTTTATCTGCTTCTAAGCCGCAGGCTATTACAGGAACTGCGATATGTTCAGCTACTAGGCTGTTAACAAGGGTTGCAATATCTTGATTTACTTCAGCCAAAATCAAATCAGCGCCCTTACCATTTCTCAAAGCTTGCATCGCAGAGTTAACATCTGCCACATGTAGCACCTTAGCGCCACGTTTAGCAGCAATCTTTCTAGCTTCTAATAGCTGCACATTAATATTTCCTAGGATCATTAAACGAAACATTTAGACCTCCTTGGTTGGTTGTCCATTGCGACCTTGCTTATGCCCACATGTTGTTGCACTTATTGCTACTTGTAAAAGGTCTCTCAATGATATTGTAAAAGATATTGTATTATGTCAACCTTAGGTTAAAAAATGCTCCCCCTCAGTGAAAGTATTTATTACTGTGCGGGAGGGTGATGCTTAAACTATTCCTCTGTGCTTACTACTACAGCACTTGACTATAAATCTAAATATATTACAGTTTGATAGCTATCAGTGTGCTACCGAATTTTATGCATCAAAAGCGATGATTATCCAAAACATATATAAGCGAGCTCTATAATGTCTGAGAACATGGAAAACAACGGTCCTATTAATCTACAGGTAGTTTATGATATACCTCTGGAGATTGCGGCAGTACTAGGGCGGGCTGAGATGAAAGTTAATCAATTAGTGCGTCTAACGCGCGGATCAGTAATTGAGCTTGACAAAAAAGTCGGTGAAGCTATAGACGTATACGTTAATGACCGGCTTATCGCACGTGGCGAAGTTGTGCTTATAGACAATAAAATTGGTATTACAATTACCGAAATGATCAAAAAAGATTAATCAATCTTAACATCTCTTGCTTCTAGGCGTAATGTATATTATAATCCGTGCTACTAAAGGCTAAATATAGTCTTCGGGGACTGTAAAATATGAGGCCTTCAATTTTATGGAGATTAAGATATGAAATACCATCAAGTTGCAGATTTAACAAGATATGGTTTCGGAGTTGCTGCCCTCTTAGCTACGTCTGGAGTGTCCTGTTATAGCTATATAATGAATAGCTATTGGACCTATGCTTATATGAGTTGGAGCGGAGGTGGGGTGGCGATAGGCTTGATGGCAGCTGCATTACTTTCTCACTGCCTTCTTAGCGCTATAGCCACAAAGTCAAATGGTAAGGTGGAAGTTGTAACCGCATCTTTAAAGGGTTGGCTTAATACTTTTATAGCGCGTGGAGCGTGTGTGGGGATGCTATCTATAGGGGCTTATTATGCTGCTGTATCAATAGCAGGAGCAGAAATGTCACTGGGTATTGCAGCTCTTTCTGGAATGGTTGGTGGCAGTATTGCAGGTCTACTAATAGGTAACTTTAGCTATTGTACTGAAGATGAAGTTGGCCCGAAGCGTGCTATTTTATCTCCTTTAATTGGTATTGTAATGGGGGGAGCTATAGGTGCTACTGTTGCAGTGGCCGCTCCTTTAATGGGAGCTTCTATCTTTGCTGGCTATGCCGGGGCTGATGTGTCTGGGTGCATTATGATAACGATAACGTGTGCATATGCCTTAGGTGGAGTATTAGATTCTGTTCTTTCTTGTGTTCGAGGGGGAATAGAAGGCCGTTGGTATAAAGATAATTATTTTAGTTCATCTGGCTTAACTAAAGATGGTAATTTGAGCTTTGTGGCGATATAATACAAAATCTAAGAAATAACTATACACTTGAAGCTGCGCCTTTTTGGTAATTTTAACCTACCATTTTCGCGCCAGTATGTTGAATACAGGCGTCTCGAATGATAAGCCAAAATTCCTGCTTCAAGTGTGCACTTATTTCCTAGATTTGGTATAAGTAAGCACCCGTGGCAGCATACCAAAAGCTAGTGTATAAGCATCCATAGTGTTAGGCTCATAGCAGCGGCTACTAGACCATCAACTCGGTCTAGTATGCCGCCATGGCCGGGAATAAGGTTGCTACTATCTTTGACGCCAAACTTTCTTTTAACGCCTGACTCAAAAAAGTCTCCCACTTGGGAAAGTAGGGCAAGTAGCATACCACCCATAATCCACTTACTTTCGGCATGCTCAGGCACAAAAATACCAAAAATTCCACATGTAGCTATGGATGCTAATATCCCACCAATTAGGCCCGCCCATGTTTTTTTAGGACTCACCGCAGGCCATATTTTAGCCCCGCCTATGCTAAGTCCAGTAAAGTAAGCTCCAATATCAGTAGCCCATACTAAAAGGCATAGCCATAACATTAGATATAAATCTATCTGCCTGATGTAGAGTATGGAAAAACATGCCCCACATGTATAGATTATGCCTATAATATACCAGAAATTAGAAGGAGCACGGCGTACCATATCTTGCCATTCCCAAATCATCAGTAAACCACCCATGAGCACCATCAGTGTGAAGTAAATACCACCTATATAAGTTATGCTTAGTACCATTGGCACAAGCACAGATGCAGATATAATGCGTGGCTTTAAGCTATGCCAATGCTTTTTACTTTCCATATCTTCTCTCTCGTTTCACAAATTCAGCTATAACCTCATCCAAATCTTCGTTACCAAACTCAGGCCAATATTTAGAACAGAAGTATAACTCAGTATATGCTAATTGCCAGAGTAGAAAATTACTGATGCGTAGATCTCCACCAGTACGTATTAATAGATCAGGATCAGGTATATTTAATAATGTAGTCTGCAGGAATTGATCAAAAAAATTAGCAGGAAGGCTTTGGGGATCAAGGCCGTCCTTTTCTATCTTAATTGCCATTTTCTGCGCAGCTTGTCTTATTTCATCTCGTGAGCCATAACTAATTGCTAATATCAGATGGAATTCAAGCTCCGCAGATGCGCTTTCTAATTTCTGCATGCGTTCTACTATATCCTGATCAAGTAAGTTACGGTCTCCAATAAAGGATAAGCGCGCCCCTTCTTTAATTAGCTTTGGTGCTTGCTCATGCAGATAATCTCGCATTAGATTCATTAGATCGTGTACTTCATCTATAGATCGTTGCCAATTTTCTACAGAGAAGGCATATAGGGTGAGATATTTTATACCTATATCGCGACAATGCTTGATTACCTGCTCTGCTGCCTGCATCCCCTGTCTATGCCCCATAGCTTTAGGTAGATGGTGGGCTTTAGCCCATCTTCCGTTTCCATCCATAATAATAGCAATATGCCTAGGTATGCTTTGCATATAGGGTGACTTAGGTTACACTTGAGTTCAAGAGCATAGCTGTAAACCTCTAGAATACCTAGAAAAAAATCGCAAATATCTATCATACTACTGGACACTTTTGGGAATTGTGGCCTTGGCATGCTACTCATCCCTCTGCCGTATCATACAACGCCAAGAACTCTATAGTAGCCATTGCCTCGGCCTGTTCTATTTCAGGTAAGGATAAAACCCAGGTTCGTACTGCATCAAATTTATCGTACTGTTTTAGTGCAACTATATCAGTGGGGACTTCTTTATAAAATGGGTCACCAAAAGCACTAAGTAAATTATGCATTTGCCCTAAAACTGCTCCTGTGCGAATGAAATCTGTACACTGGCTGCTGCCGAATAAATCTCGAATTAACATATCTAGGGCTTTATCATATATAGGAGCGTGATAAAGATTCTTTGCTTCCATTAAGTCTAAGCTACGGTGTACAATATCTAGGGCCGTCATCATACTATTGATTTTCAGATACTTAGGATGAACCATGGTCTCATTTACATGACGCAAAAATAACCGAACTAATTCATTGTCACGTAGTGCCCGCGCTAGTACTGCAGGTTTGGAAATATAGGTTTGTACAGTACGGTATAAAGTAGTGTGCACATCATCCAGGCCATTAGCTTGCACATGCCCTGTCCATAGCTCAGCCTTATCTTGGCCATCAAAATAATTCACCATATCGAGTGTATATAGCATCTCTTCTTCACGTACTATAGTTCTAACCCATTCTTTGCTGTTTTCATTCCATATGGCTTGGGGTAAAATTTTGCCCCGGATATAGTCCATTACATTCTTGATAATAGGACGCACCATACCCTCATAAAACTGTGGTCCTCCTTTACGAAAGGCTGCAAACTTATAGTCACGAGCGTGCATCATGTCATTATAAATCATATACTGCAAAAAGTTTGCTGTCCCGGGTGTGCCCGCCCCTAACGAAATCATGGCTTGCTCGCGTATTAGGGGCATATAAATGGAGGCTACGGGTATCTCATAATGCAATGACTTATGATTTGCCGACATTGCAGCCACCATAGCTCGGGCGTACTGATCGGGATCAAAGTATTGAGCAGCAGTCTCAAAGAACGTAGCAATTTTTTTGCCGATATCTATACGTAAATTCTGCCACCATTGATATTTTTGCTCATCTAATCGATCTAAGGCAGTTGGTTGTAGCTCAGCCAATTGTCGCATTAATAGAAGAGCTCCATCCACCCATACTGTCATATCATTAGATAATTTATGTGTTGTAGCACGTTTTTCTTCATCTCCAAGCCGGCCGAGCGGTACCAAATAAAGCTTCTGTGCATAAGCGTTAAGAAGCCAATGCATAATCTCTGCGGGTGCTATTTGAGAGGCAGCAGCAGCGATGTAGTGGTTAGCATCATCAAGCGGATCGTTATGTAATAACACATTACGTACTACATCCAAGGTTGGTTGAGCAACCTTCATAAGCCCCATCTCTTGAGGTAAATTTGACAGAGCAAAAGGCTTAACATAATGATCTAAAGGAGCCAGATAAGCGCTTAGCAACTCACGGGTAAAATGAGATAAAGCAGGAATTTCAGTATGAGACATCAACTTTTCTTGGTTGGCAATCACCATCTTATATACATGTGGTGTGATCACTTGCAAGTACTCTACTATTTTGCAACGTGCTACAAAATAGGCCAAGGTCACCATATGCCGTTCATCATACTGTATGCGATTGATATTGTGTGCCATATCTTCATTTAAAGCTAATTGGGTTCTAGCTTCAGCGAAAGCTATGACTCCTTCTACTGTTGTATTATCCACAAATAGGAGCTGACATACCATTTTATGCATACCCCTGTCTGCTAGATTAATAATTTGATATGCCGCCCAATCTACCTCTGACATCACATCTCTATAAAGGTATGCAGCGTTCCAAGAAGTAGAGGGAATGTCATGTTGATATTGTATAAGGAGCTTGGCAATATCACGTAATATCTCAGCAGCTTGAGGGGTGTTATAGCGTATTACCCGAAAAACATCTAACGCTGGAGAAGTTATAGCGTTGCTGCTTGCTACCTTGCGGATCAATTGGTGCCATACTTCTAAGGGAGCGTGTTTGACATAAAATGCTAGTACTGCGTCCTCATTAATCTGTTCAGCGCTGCGTTCTTCATACCATCCTACATAATTAGGAATAATGATTAATGGTAATTGATGCGCTGGATATAGCCAAGAGGCTAATTTTTGTGCTGCTGTCTGCATGTAAGGGATGGAATCAATAATAAGAGGAGCAGGGTTAAGATACAGCAGTCGATAAAGAGGATGGGCTACATTTAACCCATAATTCTCAGGGTGCAAAATATATTCATTGATACCCCCCCCAATACCAAATGCATCATTATCTTGTAGTAATTCGTAGCTAACTTTGCCTTGACTAGCATAATCAGCAATAGCACGTATGGTATCAAAAATAATGTTTTTCTTGTGTAGTAAGTGGGTTTGTTGTTCTAGATGTAAATAGCCTAGTAGCTTACGTAAGTAAGGTATAGCATCATCCATATGTTGTGGAGTGAAATTGACTTTATCTGTATATACTTTAAGAATCTCTAGATTGATAGAATTGGGGGTAAAAGACTTAAAGTCCATAGACCATTCTATATGCTTTTTTTTATTTATAATATCGCGCCAAATCTCGATAGGATTCAAACTCTGTGGTAAATTTACGATCCATTGTGTGATTGTGTCCGCCCAAAAATTCCCAGCTTGTAGTAATGGTTGTATAACGAAGCGGTTAAAAATTGAGATTGGCATATTGAATGCTTTATATAATGCATCGCCTATTCCATATGCCACTGCGGCTGGGGTGTGAAATTGAAAAATATAGCCAAAAAGAGAAGAGCCATCGCTTTCCTCAAAAGCTACAGCAAAAAGTTTGTATATATTATGTTCTAATAATAACAAACTGCGTTCTTGGGCATCGCGCTGAGTGCCAAACTCTGCTATGCACTCATAAGCTTCATGCACAAACATCGGTTGTTTAATGGCAATTTTTGCTGCCCTACTTATAGGGGCGTGTTCTAACAGATAGGGGCGGTAATATGATAGGTGGTAGCGATAATGTGTATAGTCTAAGAGATGATCAACAAATAGTTTGGTGCCTAAAGTAATAACACTTTGGTTGGCTACCTGCCACATCGAGGGATAAGAAATTATCCCCCGGTTAATAGCAATATCACATAGCTCCAGATCATTATGTTCTATTATATAGCTGCGCAAAGCATTCGGATCGAATATGTCTTTAAGATCTCGAACGTTGCTTAGGTATATGCCAACTTTATGTTTATGGTTGAGCTTTAAAGCTTCAACAAATCTCAGATAACCTACATTTTCCTGCAACTCAGGATATTGACCTAGAAAAGCAAAAGTTGTTTTGAGTAAATCTGGGTCATCATAATCGATTATATACCGACGTACTAAATTCCAAGCATACTCCCCAATCTTTTTAGCTAGTATTATGATAGCAGTATCGGCATCACCTATGAGCATTAGGTAAGATTTAAGTTCTGTAGGATCATAATGTTTGAGATACAAAAGATGCTGTAACAACTTCATATCACTATTTGGTGTTACCTCGGTAAATAGATCTAAGACTTTAGAGATATGATGATGCAAGTAATTGGCATAGCGAGTGCGGTCCGCTCCTGAGTACCTATATTCGCTATTTCCAACCTTGTTAAGAAAATCAAGATGCGTGTCATTTAATATATCCTTATATTCATTTAGCAATACCGCTTTGTTTGCAAGCATTTCCAAATAGAAAAATGGGGGTTCTAGCATGCTTTCTCGTAAGCTAGGTACATCACGTAATTCTTGTAAAGCATCGAGATATTTCAATATCCCATGCTTAATTAGGTAACGGCAGAGCTCTACATTTTGGCTATTGCGCAGATATATTAATGCTTCCTCTGGTGTGCCATGTAGTAATTGTAACATACGGGAGGAATATATCTCTGCTGTTACTTTTGTTTCACCATGCCCCTGAAGATCAGTTACGAAGTTCCAGTAACCCAAGCCAGGTAGTGGTGCAATAGTGGCGCAATGTGCTGCTAAAACCTTAAGTAGAGCTACATCATCATATTCCAGAATTATGTTTTTGATTTGTAGAAATAGCTCTGGTTTATATGATGCCAACAATACTAAGGCATCATCCTGTTTTTCTGCAGTCCAGCGCTTATTAAGGTGCATAATAAACTGCGCTACTCCCCAATCGGATGGCTCAAATGTTTCCCCATACTTCAGAGCTACCACTGCCTTAAAAGCTTCTTCTATAAATCGGGAAGAGTAGTCTTTATAATTCTTTACTATGCGGGCAATATAATCACGCAGATTTCCTGTTGGGGTAACCCGCATATTGTTGGATTGGATTACTTCCCATTTTTGCTTGTTACTCAAATCCAATCTGGCGAGCCAAAAATCTGTATTATCTACAATGTGCTGGCGATAATAATTAGGATCCAATAGGTGTGCGATCATATCAGGAGTGTCTGCTTGTACCATTAAATTTTGGTACGGCAATGTTCCCTGAGTAACTAGCTTACTGCATAAATCAAAATCCAATTGCCCTTCAATATAATTAAGAATAGTGGAGCTGTCTCGATTTAATGCTTTGAAAGTGGACGGTTGATATAACCATGTGGCAACACGACTATAGATACCGTCGCTATCGGAAAGACGAGATCTATATTGATCTAATACTTGTAGCCAAGTAATGTATTCATGTTCCGGTAATTGCTCTTTATTATGCTCATACCGATATAAGTAGTATGCAATTTTGAGGTATTGAGCTAATGCCGCATCATCACAAGCAACTATATGCTCCAGCACTATCCGTTTGGCTATGGGTACATGGTTTATTAGCGCAATAATAACATTGCGTGTTGTAAAAACTTCTGACTCATACCAATGGCCATAATGTTGGGCAATAGCATGGCACAGATGGCTCACTTCATCGTTGGGCTGTATTTTAATATTGCTTGCTTGCTGTTGTAATAGGTATTTCAAGGTTGTAACAACAAAATTAGGATCATACGTTTCGACGAACGCTTGTATGCCACTTTCAAGCGTTAGTGCCGACAATACTGGACCCAAACTAGAGTGCATTCTCACCTAAAGTTTCGATTGTTGTTATTAAAAATCTAGAAGCAAAAGAGATGTGAATCATAATGGCCTATTGATAATATCTTTTAAGTCTTATCAATCTATTCCGATTGCTAAATACTCGGAAGCCCCTTTGAACGCCCTAGTATAGCCATTATAAGTTAAAACGCAATTCAAAAATATTTCTGTAGAGTGCTTACTAATATATATGCTAGTAGTGATACCAAGTTTAGGAAATAAGTGCACACTTGAAGCTGCTCCTTTTTGGTAATTTTAACCTACCATTTTCGCGCCAGTATGTTGAATACAGGCGTCTCAAATGATATATAAAAATTCCACAAAAATTTTCAAGTGTGTACTTATTTCCTAAACTTGGCATTATAGCGGTGTTGAGGTGATTGTATTGTTTTGGTAGTACGGATGCTATTGCTCTAAAAAATGGCTGCAGTGATAATGCCTAACCCTAAGGGTATGGTATTGCTTGCATGTCTTTAGTTTTGTATTAGAATGTCGCCTAAAAGCAACGGTGCAAGATATATGGCCGATATTCTTATTGTAGACGACGAAGAGGACATACGTTCTTTAATTTCTGACATTCTAAAGGATGAAGGGTACACTACCCAGACTGCTTCTAATGCCGCACAGGCCCTTGGGTGTTTTGATAGCGGCCAAGTACCCAAAGCTATGATTTTAGATATATGGCTTGAAGGCAGTGACTTAGATGGTCTGGGGGTCTTAAAAGCAGTGAAATCGCGGTATCCTAATTTACCTGTTGTTATGATTAGTGGGCATGGCAATATTGAGACTGCAGTACGTAGTATTCGGCTTGGGGCTTATGATTTTATTGAGAAGCCGTTTAAGGCAGAGAAGTTACTTATCGTATTACAACGTGCTTTAGAGAATTCTAACCTAGTGCACATTAATACTGCTTTACAGGAACGCCAGCGTCAGATTACTGAAATTCTTGGCAACTCGCGCCTAATCCAGGTGGCACGTGGAGCAGCATTAACTGCAGCGCCTTCTAATAGTCGAGTGTTTATTAGTGGTGAGCCAGGTACGGGTAAAGAAGCTCTGGCTCTTAGCATTCATCATGCGTCAAAGCGTGTACATAAACCTTTTGTAGTGCTAAATGTAGCTAACTTACCGCCAGAACAATTAGAGGGCGAGCTATTTGGCAGCTATTCGCCCGATAAAGGCTATAACAGAGGAGCAATAGAGGTAGCAGAGGGAGGCACACTTTTTATTGATGAAGCTGCAGGCATGCCACTATCAACCCAAACCACACTGCTTAACTTTATGCAGCAAAATAGCTATCAACGTATAGGTAGTAAGGACGCTATGAAAGCTGATGTGCGTATTATTTCAGCTTCTAGTGCGGACATTAGCAGTGCCTTGGAAACAGGAACATTGCAAAAAAGCCTATATTATAGGCTTAGTGTAGTTCCAATTAAAATGCCTGCACTGCGTGAGCGTCGTGAAGATATCAAGGTGCTAGTCGAACATTTTCTGCGTCAATTTGCTGGCGAAAATCCCGCAAAGCGTCTTACTATTTCCGAGGAGGCATATGCTGTATTGCATTTATATGATTGGCCTGGAAATGTCCGTCAGCTACGCAATATTGTTGAGTGGATAGCTATGATGAGTCAAAAAGGAGCACAGCAAGTGGTAGAGATGGAGCATATTCCTCAAGACATATTAGATAGTGTACAAGATAAGCATCGTTCTTTGAACCCTCTGCACAGTGATATCATCTCCAAAAAACTTAAACAGGCGCGCGATATTTTTGAGAAGCAGTATATCACCGCGCAATTGGAACGCTTTGGAGGCAATATCTCCAAAACAGCTCAGTTCATTGGCATGGACCGCACAGCTCTACATCGTAAGTTGCGACTCTTGCAAATTAGCGTTGTTGCTAATGACTCAGAATGCGCTTGATAATATGCCTGCTGCCTGCGTATAACAAAAAGCAATAGTAGCTGTTCAGCCAATGGCATCAACTTAAGGGTTTTAGCAAAGTGTTTATGACACGCGGCTTACGCGTGTCATACATAAATAAGCGCGCCCCGCAAGCCCCCCCAAAGGGGCGCTGCAAGGGCCAAGGCTTTGCGTACAACACTTTGCAGCGAAACTAAACAAAGTAGTACCCCTTAAGTTGATGTCATTGGCTCAACAGCTGCAATATTCAATCTCGTACTACCTAGATTTTGTATACCAAAAACAATATGAAGCACATGCCAAAACTGCAAGGCTGTAAAGCGCACTCCATCCGGAGAGAGAGAGGTGCAGAAAAGAGAAAGTAGGGTGCTCGCATGAGACCACACTAGCTTGTGCCATTGCTGCTTTGAATTCAGCAAAAGACTGGCCTTTTGGCATATAACTAGTGCAGGTCGACTTATACTGCCACCAGTGCTGTTCTACGCCATATTGGAAAACAGTTAAAGTGCAAATTGCTGCCCATGATAGTAAGGCTAGTAACTGCAATCGCTGCTGCCATATTGCAAGTCCTGCTACAAAGGTCAGTGCTAAATATGCATAACGTTGGTATACGCATAATTTACAGGGCTGTGTTTCGAAGAACCATTCAATAAAATAACTGCTGCAACTCGCTAATGCTGCAGCTAAAAATAATAGCACGCCTACTCTATTTTTCTGCTGGCTCCAAATACGTTGTATAAACATACTTATGCTCCGTGTTTGCTAATCCTGTGCAATAACTCTATGTGTAATTCCTGCTACTCTTTGCAACTGTTGGTTCATGCTAGGAGAACGCCGTTCCGAAGTTTGTGATTTAGTGTCGCTACTTACCATTGTTACCCCGCCGTACCTGCGTGCATAATAGGGGTTATAGTATTGATGATAAGGATTATGATGTGTAGCACGATTCTTAGCATGAATCAATACTGAGTTACCCAGCAGCTTACCGCGCCAAGTCTGATATACGCGATCACTGTAGGCAATCGCTAAATTATCAGTGCGTGAATGGTAACGACCTGTGGCTTTTACCCAGTCTTTAGTATCCAAATAATGTTGATGCAGAAATGATGCTGCATACCTAGCATTGTGTGTAGGGTTTAAGGCTTGTTCAGGACTAGTAAAGTGATGGCCATGGTATTGCCAGCTGATCTGGTTGCAGCCTATGTCGATATTACCCACATTGCCTTGACTTAGCTTTTGTTTGATAAAAGTAGCAGCCTGTTGATGAGTGTCAAAGTAGTATGGCGCACCATCCACGTTCACCGACCATGGCCAAGGAAGGGCTCTTTTCGCTTTATCATCCCAGCGTCCAGATTCCACCACTGAAATGGCATGTAGTAGATTTTTTGGAATTTGATATTTGCGCTCGTAATAGGTGATGGCATTAAGACACTGGTTTACTGTGCCTAAATCTAGCTGCGCAGCCGTAGAATTTTCTATACGCAGTAGTAGCATTGCAAGTATTCCACAGCTCTTAGCAATTCGCTTCATTTAACTACCCTATTTACGCAACAGCAACGGTCACCCACCAATCTGGTCTTTTTTCGCTTTCATTGCAGCCATATTCTCTTGAGCCTTGCGCGGATCATATGGCTCCTGACGTGGTACCGGAACTGACTTAAGCAGACGCTTGCGGAAGAAATTATCTTCATAGTATTTGATCTTATTAGACTTAATGGGTGGACAAGACTCTATTAGTAGAATTTGTTCATCACGTGGTAGGCCGATAACTTCTTGAGGCAATAACAAGGCGCGTTGAGTTTTAGAAACGTTAAGTGAACGCGATGAGGGATTGAAATCAAGGAATTTAGGCTTATTACTAGACACTTGGTCTACAGTTTTATTACCCACCAGCTGTGAAATTAAGTTTGCGGTTTCGACGTTGTTTGCGGCAAAAGTCACTCTATAAGTAGAGTTTGAAAGGAAGGAGTTCATTCCAGCCTCTTCATAGATACCTTTAAGCTGCTCTGTATCCTGAATAATCAGGAATAGACGTACATGGTAGCCACGGAAGTAGGCAATACCACTCATGAACTGCTCCATTTTACCCAACGTAGGGAACTCATCCATCATGAACATAACTCCATATGGGTCATCTGGGCCCGGTAGTCGACGCGCCAAAAATTCTGTAGCTTGTTGGTAGAATATCTGCATCAGTGGTTGTAAACGCTGCAGGTTATCGGGCGTTAAGCCCACATATACAGTAGTGAGGGTGCGTTTAAAGTCCATGATATTAAAGTCACTGGATGCAGTGGCTGTGTCGATCAGTGGGTTAGCCCATAATTCTAGGTTAGAGTTCATTGTTGAGATTACCCCTGAACGCTCTTTATCTGCTTTCTGCAAGAAAGCAGCGATGTTCATGTATGCTACTGGGTGAATATCCTGTCCTAAGGTATCGAGTACCACCGCCAGGTTATATACTACGTCATCACTACGCATAGTCCTAACCACTTCGCCAAAGGACTTCACCTTCTCTGGCACCGCCACCAGGTATAGCACCACTCCTACAAATAGCGAGCGCGCTTCATTGTTCCAAAATTCGCGTTCTGGCATAATAAGATTAGCAATCTTTTGTACGTCATCTACCATCTGGCCTGACTTGTCGCTGATCCAATCGATAGGGTTATAGCAATGAGTGATACCATCTGGATCTGCAGGGCTCCAGCAATATACCTTTTGTCCCATCTTAGCACGCCAGCCACTGGTTAGTTCATAGTTTTCTAGTTTAATATCATGAACGAATACTGAGTCTTCCCAATACAATAAATTTGGAATTACAAAGCCTACACCCTTACCAGAACCAGTTGGAGCAAATAACAGAGCATGTTGATAACCACCAGCCACTAAATAGCCTTTCTTATCTTGACCTAAAAGCATGCCTTTTTTGCCACGTAGCCCAGCTTTCTTAATGTCCGATTCAGAGGCCCATCTAGCATCACCATGTAGCGCTTCTTCTTCCTTAAATGGACGTAGCTCATAAATTTCGTGACGAAAATACCAGATTAAACCCAAGATAATAATAATAGGTATACTTGTAGATGCTACTAAGCGCGCAATCAAGTAGCTATTATAATTCCATGGTATAGATTGATAATACGATATGTACCAGTGCCAGTATGTAAGCAACACATCATATGGTTTAAGCGATGTGGCAAATTCTAAATTCAGTATCACGCTTCCTTGCTCAGAAAAGGAAAATGCCATCCCTGAAACATAAAAGCAGATTAAAAGCAGAAGAATAGCAGCAAACAAAGCCACTACCGTATTTTTAAATGCATATACCATAGATGATTAACCCTTTTTATGGCCCTTAAAGTATATTTCGGAAATATAGCGCTTGCCATGCGCCGCTCTTTTTAACTGTACCACTATATCTACAACATTCAAAATATACTCTTTGATTTGCTCAGGGGGCATCCCAAGTCCCGCCTGCATCACCATAAGCTTAAGTTGTTCAATAGCCATAGCAGGCGTGTCCGCATGCAAGGTAGATATAGAGCCAGGGTGTCCGGTATTAATAGCGCGTAAGAAGCTAAAAGCTTCAGTACCGCGCAGTTCACCTACTATAATACGATCAGGACGCAGACGCAAGCATGCTTCGATCAGGTCTTGCGTGGTTACCTTGGCGCGACCCTGGCCTCCTTTAGATGCCAACAAATGCATACGATTGGGGTGCTCATTAAGATCAATTTCTCTAGCATCTTCACATGTAATAAGGCGTTCTTCTTTTGGAATGGCCCGCAGCATAGCGTTAGTAAATGTGGTCTTACCAGTTGAAGTACCGCCGCTTATAATAATATTTTTGTGGCTTAACACTGCCTGATTCAGGAATTCTTTGACCTGCTTCTTATTCAGCATCTCACTTAGAGTTTTGTCTGTATCATCAATAATTTCTTCAACCGCAGTAGTATCAAAGGCGCCTAATTTTTCATAGTCATCTAGCATTAATTTCATACTGGAAGGTTTGCGTATCGCCATGCCGATTGTACCTGGTTCACAAGCAGGGGGTATTACAATCTGAATACGATACCCATTAGGTAAGGTTGCAGATAATAATGGATTTTCCTCGCTGATGCGCTGGTCAGTGGATTGTGCAACCAGCATAGCCAAGCCGCGCAAATGGTCGAAATCTAGTGCTGGCATACTTTCGTAACGTATATCACCGCCCTTTTCTACCCAAGCTTCGAAGGGGCGGTTGATGGAAATTTCATTCACCCCCTCTTCTGCAAAAATATCTTTGAGCGGCTCAAGATAAGTTTCTAATGCCGTTAAGTTCATCATTCGACTACACCAGTTCGGTTACTTACCGCTGAGGCTGGGAATACTATATCTTTTTGTACAAAGATACTTATCTCCGTGCCCTGATCAACAGTGATAGTAGGTTTTGTTGGGAAGGCATTTTTAATAGCCTCTTCTGCAATTTTACCAAACTTATCTGATGCTTCTTTCATCTGCAGAGCCTTGGAGCTTCCTCCTGTAGTAGTGGTTGGATTGCCTGCAGTGGTAGTAGTTGTTGTTGTGCTTATCTGGTCCTTATTAGTTTTAGTAAGTGTGCCCATTGCCAGAGGTATAATGTACGAGATCATAAAGGCAGAGCCCATTCTGGTCCAGAACTTGTTATCCAAGTGACCGCTAACTCCAGCGCGCCCCAATGGGTCCGTTCCCTTAGAGTCAATTTTGATATCGACGCCGCCAGGTAATAGTACTCTAGTCCAATTTACAGCAACCCTAACTTGCCCATCTTTAATTTCAGAGTCATAATCACCAATTACCCTAGATCCCTTAGGAACTAAAATGTTGCGTCCAGATTCTGCGTAAACATCCCTGGTGATTACGGCCCGCAATGTGCCAGGAAGGTCTGTGTTAATAGCGGTTTCTAGCACTGCATTAATCATTTTACCCTGAACGACTATAACGTCGGTGTTGCCTACATAAGTAGCGCTAACCTGAGTTGCACTGGTATGGCCCATGCCTGCTCCATCAAAGTTACCTGCGCCAAATCCTAGGAAACCAGCGGTAGATTTTTTTGTCTCCTGATCTGGGTCGGCTTCATCCTTATCCTTATCTTTAGGATCAGTTGGATTAGATTTGTTACCAGACGATTGACCATCGCTGTTGCCACCTTTGCCACCAAGGACCATTATGCCAGACTTACGGCGTTCTGCTAACTTTTTGCTTGCTTCATCGTCCTTGCTACTTTTAAGTAGGCTACCTGAGGCACCAGTGGCTGTTGATCTACCTGGAATACCTCCAGGAGTGCTACCTCCAGACAAGAAAGGTGTGGGTGGTGCTATGGGCAGTGGTGGGGGAGGGGGCTCTGGAGGTTTAGGTTCTGCTAATGGCGGAGGCTCAGGTAATTTTAGAGTTGGCGCGGGTATATTAGTATCAGATTGATTAGTTACAGGTGTTGCGGATTGCACCAGCTCTTCCTTTTTAGCTTTGATATCCTGCTGTTGCTTAGAGCGTATCTCTTCTTTAGAAGGAGTCTGCCCAAAAAATGCAAAATAGCTTGCTGCTGCGGTGACCGCTATAATAGCTGCAACTATAATTTTCTGATGTTGGGGTGCCATAGCCACTTTGGAGAACTGATTCTGCACTTCATTATCTTCGTCCTCACTTGGTTCGTTACCACCAGAAGTCAGAAGAGGGCTATCTTCTTGTTTTTTATCATCTTCAAACATTAGCGTACCATTTTATTATAGTCTTCATTATAAACATTCACCACTGTGCCACCACTTTTTATTCTAAACTCTGGGGCGATAGTATTAAAAATAAATTTTGTCCCTTTGCGTTGGGGGGTAATAGTAGCAAAATCTTCGCCATCTGTTTTTGCTTCGAATACAACATTTGGTAATGGATGATCGAATTCGAATGAAGTAGTTAGGCCATCATCAAACACTTTTGAAGGAGATATACTTTCAGAACCACTCATGGTGTAATTGAAATTATGGGGCTGCATATGACGCACAGTCTCATTTTGTAATATTACTTCGGGTTTAATTTGATCTACAGCTTCATCAGGGTAGAAGAATCTTACCACATATACCAATTCCTCATCCAGTGTATTAGACATCGGTTTCGACTGTAATTCAAATTGATATGAGCGTAAGTTAGTTATAATCGTCATATTGGTCATGATGCTATCTTCTAGAGGCTTAATAAACAGCCGCCTACCCATTGGTGTTATGGTCCAAGCATAATTATTGCCCGATGATATAGTTTGTACCTCTTCACCATTGGCAAATTCTAAAACTGTTTGATAGCCATAGTTTACCACAATCCGGAAGACCTCATTTTCACTATAAACCAGTGTTCTGATTCTACTATCGGTTGCAATTGGACGCTCTGCCGACATAGCATATGGCGTGCAAACACCTAACATTAGCATCATTAAAAGCAGCTTACTGCACTCTTTCATCTTCTACCTTATATAAAGTTACCCTAAAGCCTAATGGATTGATAAGTCGCTCATCATCACTCATCTTGATGTTTTCAAAATTAAATGTTATGAGTGCCACCCTATCTTGCTGTAAAGGAGTGGCCACACCTCCAATTTGTAAAGCGAACCGTACTTGTGCGGTTTTTTCGCTTAAGAAAACTATAGATTTAAGCAAGACTTGGCGATATCCAAATTTGCCATATAAGTTTACTGGGCTGCTGGGGTTGTTAGTTCCATACTGAGGCCTATAATCTCGATAGTATACTTCTTCTGTAGAAAACACACGCACTACAGTATTATAGTTATAGTTATATGTATCAGCATAGTATTCCTCTCGCGCCTTGACATACTGTAATACAAAATACCGCCTGATTGCATCGTTTGCAGAGTAAGCTTTAATCGTGACAGGATCTACCACAGTGGGCACACCAGCCTTTGGTTCTATTTCAATGACAAATGGTTCAATCGACTTACTATTTTTGATATACCGCAGTGCGGAGACTGATAAGCCGATTATAGCAAGAGATACTACTAGCACCAGAAACATAATGTTGCGCTGAATTATAGCGCTCTCATAACGGTCGGTGTACCAATTGCGGATTGTGCTCATGGCATCTTTGCCACCATCCGCGCCCTTTCGGCCTGGCCTTAATTTATTAAGGAAATCAGATAAACCCATGCATTACCCCTTATATTGGTTATTACCACATTTATTCGTCTGCAAAATTGGAAGCTACAAAGTCCCAGTTCATTAGATGATCTACGAACGTAGTTAAATAATCAACCCTACGATTTTGATAGTCAAGATAATATGCATGTTCCCATACATCAACTGTTAGTAGGGGTTTTTGGCTGTGTAACAGTGGAGAGCGGGCGTTCTCAGTCTTGGTGACCTGCAATTTACTCCCATCCCATACTAGCCAAGCCCAACCGCTGCCAAACTGCGTTGCGGCTGCGTTTTTGAACTCTGTGACAAAACTTACATAGCTGCCAAAATCTTTTTCAATCTGTGCCAATAATTTACCCGTTGGCTTACCTCCTCCCTTTGGTTTCATTGAATGCCAGAAAAAAGTATGATTCCAAACTTGAGCAGCGTTGTTGAAAATACCAACTGCAGAATTATCTTTATGAGTAGCGGCAATGATCTTCTCTAAGGTGACCGTTTCTAATTCCGTTCCTTTGACAAGGTTGTTTAAGTTGCTCACATAAGTGCTATGATGCTTGCCATGATGAAATGACAAGGTATGGGCGGATATGTATGGCTCTAAAGCATTTTGTGCATATGGTAGATCTGGTAGCACAAAAGGACCGGTTTGATTAATAAGATTGGCCATTTTTACCTCTTTTAAATTCGCAACATACAGTTTTACAAAGGGTCTTTCCCCTGAAACAAGTTGACTCTAACACCTATATTTAATAGGGTAAAAGAGATTTTGCAAGAGTAATAAGTTAGGAGAGCTACCAATGGAGCATATTAATGAGCGTGATACTGTAGTCATTTTTGGAGGGACTGGGTTTTTAGGTCAGTACGTAGTCCGAGAATTAGCCAAGACAGGTGCTAAAATTCGCTTAGTTAGCCGCGATGGTGAGACCCAAAAAAATAAATATTTAAGAATTTGTGGGGCTGCCGGACAGATTGGATTTTGGCGGGCCGATGTTACAAGACGAAGCGAAGTAGAAAAGGCCATGGCTGACGCTACTCATGTGATTAATTTAGTAGGCCTTCTATATGAAAAGAAAAATTACAGCTTCACTAAAGTGCATAAAGAGTCGGCTGGTTTCATTGCTCAGTGTGCTATGCAACATGCTGTCAAGCGCCTTGTTCATGTATCTGCCTTGGGTTGTGATCAAAATCTAGAGTCTCAATATGCCCGCACTAAAGCTGCTGGTGAAGTAGAAGTGCAGCGCGCCTTTCATGATGCTATTATAATACGGCCTAGTGTTATTTTTGGTCATGAGGATAAGTGTATAAATATGTTTGCAAGCATGAGCAAATTTATGCCATTCTTACCTCTTATAGGTGGGGGAGGTACCAAAATTCAGCCTGTCTATGTAGGTGATGTAGCAAAGGCTATAGTACGAGCACTAAGCCTAGAGCGCAGCCAAGTTTATGGTTGTACATTTGAGCTTGCAGGTCCAAAGCAATATACTATGCGTGATTTGATGCGTTATATCCTCAAAACTAAGGGAAGGAGGCGCTTGCTGCTATCTATTCCATTTTGGCTAGCCAAGTTGGAGGCGGCGTTTTTGGAGAGGTTGCCTAATCCGATGCTGACCCAAGATCAAGTTGAATTACTTAAGCATGATAATGTTCTTGCACCTAATCATAAAAATGGCTTGGTGTTATTGGGGATTAAACCTATGGCCATGGAAGCGGTGATGACTCCACATTTAAGCAGACAGAGATAAAGCACGCCTATACCTGCTCATATTTGGACTCCAGTTCCATAAGCTTATCATCCTGTAAGCGTTTGCTGGCACTATGAAGGCGTCGTGCTTCATGCTGCATGAAGTACAGGCCCCCCAATACGATTAGTGCATAACCTAAATATGAGTATTGATCCGGAACTTCCCCAAAGACCAGATAACCCAAAATTCCAGTGAATATTAGGCGGGAATAATCAAATGGCATCACCGTTGAGATTTCAGCCTGCTTGAATGCTTTAAAGAAAGCAACTACATGAATGAGGTAGCAAAAAGCTAGGGCGCCGATAAACTTGCAGTGCCACCATTCTAGCTCGCGCCACTCATGTAACGCCAATGGGAAAGATAGAAGAGAAGATACAAGCGTCACGTAAAATAACTGCGCTTTAGTGTGCTCAGTCTTGCCTAAAACCTTAATAGCGAAGTTATTGATTGCCCAGAAAAGTAAAGCCAAGAAAATATATATATAATAACGATTAAAGATTTTAAAGCCTGGTTGAATGATAAGCAGAGCACCAATAAAGCTTAGGGTGATGAATGTAGCTTTAGAGCGATCTAATTTTTCCTGGAAATAGAACACCCCAATTAAAACAATTAGAATATGCTCCATATAAGTAATTGCTGCTGCATCCAGCACTTCTATATTACTTAAGCCATAGAAAAAGCATAACGAGCCCATAATACTGAAGGTGCCGCGCGTAACATGCATACCAATCTTTTTGGTGCGTAGATTTTTACGTAATCCCCCTTTGAGGCACCAGGGCAAGATGGCAAGCAATATTGCAAACTTATACAGAAACGCAACTTGATGAGTATGTAGCGACCGTGTTAAGGTTTTGGTTAGCACGTAAACCCCAGACATGGCCATAGCTTGAATAAGCATAAACACAATGCCGGAAAAAAGCTTATTCATCTTTAGATTGAATATATTATTTGTATTCTTAAGCATGTTCCGACTCCGCCTCTATTTGTTGCAATTCTCGCATCTTTCTGCGACGCTTTACCGCTTCAGAGCGCGCTAAGTATATGCCAGAAGTTACGATTAGTGAATAGCCTATGTAAGCGCCTAACGTAGGTGTTTCTGAAAATAGGTAATAACCTAAGATCCCAGTAAATACTAAGCGCGTATAGTCAAATGGAATGACAGTAGAAAGGTCGGCATAGCTTAAAGCTTTGAAAAAAGCTATTGAATGAGTGAAATAACAGGCAGCTACTACTGCAAGGTAGATTAGGTGTTCCTGACGCAAACCCGCATCGTGAATAGAAATAAGACTGGAGGGGAGGTAAAAATGCATTCCCAACGCTTCAATCGCAGACCATTTAACAAAGGCAATGGGATAGGAGAAAATTGATGAGCATAGCATCACATAGAACAACTGCGTCCTACTTTTCTCTGTCTTGCCAAGTAGCTTGATTATTATGCAATTGGAGGCCCAGAAAAACACACTTAGCAGCACGAAAAGATGATAGTGATTAAAATCCTTAAAGTCTTTTTCTAAGAAAAGCATAGGAATATAAGTGCCCTCCTTAAAGGTGCTGAGGTCGGGATATAAAATAAATAATGCTCCGCCAAAGCTAAAGATAATGGCGCAAATTTTAGCAAAGCTTACACCTTCTTTAAAGTAGGCAATGCCTATAATGATTAGCAGCACTTGTTCAATATAACCAAGCGCAGTAACATCTACTATCTTAATGTGCTGTAGTGCATACATCAGAGAAAGTGAGCCTGAAATACTGAGAAAACCACGTATAATGTGCAGGTGAAGCTTGGTAGTGTGAATGGACTTAAATCCTTTTTGAAAGATCCAAGGCAATAAGATTAAAAGTAATGAGAACTTATATAAGAAGACAGCTTGATGCGAGCTTATTGACTTAGTTAGCTCCTTCATCATTGCATACAGTAAAGCTAAAGAGGCGGCATTAAGTAGCATGAAGAGAATGCCATATAGATTATGGTGTGATACGGGCGGCCGGGCTTGGCGTTTAGGTGTGTGGACCATATTCATTCTCCAAAGATTTAGGGTTGCCAGATAGTGGTAGAGTAAATGAAGCAATAGCGCCGCGCTCCGTATTTAAGAGAGAGAGGGTGCCGCCATGATCTTCAACAATTTTGCGTACTATAGAAAGGCCTAGGCCTGTTCCTTTAGGCTTGGTAGTCACATATGGTTCAAATACACGGTCTAGGGGCAGGGGTACCCCCCCACCATTGTCTGATATTTCAACTGTTACTATCCCACTTTCCTTGTCAACGATACAGTATGTATCTATGTGTCCTTCAAAGCCACTCCCTAAAGCAGTCCTTCTGCTTTCGATGGCCTCAGTTGCATTTTTTAGAAGATTAATGACCACTTGTGAAACTTGTGTTTTGTCGCACACTATGTAGCATTTCTTTACACTTTTGTCAAACGTATATTTGATGTATGGCGCTGTATTTTGGTAAGAAAAAATTACTTCGTCTATTAAGCTCACCAATTCTATAGTTGAAGGTCTAGGAGCGGGGATTTTGGCAAATTTAACAAAGTCCTCGACTATATTACCTATATCATGCACATGGTTAGTGATAGTGTTAATATAACGTTCCAGCATTTCTTTATCTTCTTTGCTTTTGGGCTGAAACTTACGCCCAATCTGTTCTGCTGCTAATTGAATAGGGGTCAAAGGGTTCTTCACTTCATGTGCAATCCGTCGTGCCACATCTGCCCAGGCTGCGGCTTTCTGTGCCTGGACTATGCTGGTAGTATCATCAAACGTTACTATGAAACTAGTGATTTCCTGTTCTGGAGACAGCTCTGTGCCAATCCGTACGAAAAGATATAATAAACGACCATTGCGCTCAATGTTTAAATTGTCTTCAGTAATTTCTGTAGGAGTAGTACGTGATCTTTCTAGCAATTCTTCAATCTCGCCCATTATTTCCTGGTATGGATGATTGATAATACTGGAAGATTCTAAAAATAACAGCTTGCAAGCTGCATCGTTACACAACGTAATTGTGCCATTAGTTCCAAGAACTAGCACGCAGGTAGAAATTTCCTTCAATACCATTTCTATAAATGCTCGTCTTTCATCTAAGAGGGCATTAGCATTTAATAGCTCATTCGTTTGGCCTGCTAGGCGCTTAGTCATTTTATTAAACGCCTTAGCCAGTATGGCTATTTCATCATCCGATTGTAATTCAGGTACGTGCGTTGAGAAATCACCTGCGCTAATCTTGGAAGTAGCATTGACCAGCAGATTGATCGGTAAAGTAATTTTGCGTGCTAACTTCATGGCCACAAATATTGCCAGTGCGCATAGTATTATTGAAAGCAGTATAAAGGCAGCTATCAGATTATACTGCGTCGCTTTGATGCGATGCCATAGCTGTTGGTACTGGCTAACTGAGCCTTGGGTAGTCTTTAGGTGATTTAGTATTTCCTTATCAATATAGCGGCCAACTAAAAGATAGGTATCGGCGAAGTTATCAAGCTTTATTATGGCACGTACCCGATCTTCGATGTCGGTATCTAAAATAACAACTTCCCCGCGGCCAGCTAATTCTAGCACCTGCTCTGAAAGTTGCTCAAAAAGTAAAGGAAAGCTTAGGTAGCTGTAGGCTACTGCTCGACTTTTGGTAAAAAGCATAATCTCAGCAAGGTCGCGCAAATATGATTGCTGATTGAGAAATACTTCCATTGCCTCTTTATCAGTGGTAAGCAAATAGGCGTTGCGGTCTAAGTCATTGGCAACCGACAACACATCAGCGCGTATGTTTTCCTTATGCTCTTTAAGATATAATTCAGCTACCTGAACTGTTTCAGACAATGCCCCACTAACAGTTTCGTTAAACAAAGTCTCTATGCCTAAATAATAGTATACTGAGGCTAGTAAAGCGACTAAGGCTGCAGGAGCCAAGGAAACAATTACCCCCACGATCAGTACTATTTTGCGGGTAAGAGTAGTATTAAGCAGTAAATTCACCAGCCATCTGTATACTCGGCGCATCACAGCGGTAATGTTTTGGGCTTATAAAGTCGGTACCACGTAGCCATCATTAATTTGGTCAGTGCAATAGCGGTAAACATAGAGCATAATATGCCAATAATTAGTGCTACTGCAAAGCCACGTATAGGTCCAGTGCCGAAAATATATAGCAAAACGGCAGCAATTATAGTGGTGATATTAGAGTCAAAAATAGTAATAAATGCAGTATTATAGCCTGAATCTATGGCAGCAAGTGGAGTTTTACCCATGCGTAACTCTTCACGAATACGTTCGCAGATCAACACGTTGGCATCTACAGCCATGCCTAGGGTTAAGACCATGCCTGCAATACTGGGTAGGGTCAAAGTTGCGCCAATCAAGGCTAGAATGCTAATGGTTAAAAACAAGTTTAGTACCATTGCAAATACGGCGAAGCTACCAAACAGGCCATAACATACTATCATGACAATCACTACCAGGCAGGTACCTAGCACTACAGCGTTTTGACCAGCCTTAATTGAGTCACTACCTAAACTCGGGCCCACCACTCTTTCTTCCACTACTTTAATGGGGGCGGGTAAAGCGCCAGCGCGCAGCAGCAACGCCAAATCACCAGCTGTCTTTACTGTGAAGCTGCCTGATATTACTCCTGATCCTCCCAATATAGGCTCATTGATTACTGGGGCGCTGAGCACGTGTTGATCTAGAACTATGGCCAGGCGGCGTCCCTTGTTTTGTTTGGTAAACTCCCCAAATATTTTTGCACCCAATCCATTTAATTGGAAGTTCACTACTGGTGTGCCCAAATGATTGACAGAAGCATGAGCATCCACCAGCATGTCCCCAGTCATCACAGGGTGGCTGCGCACTGTTACGTACATACTTGCTCGGCCCGCCTCTTCCTCCAAGGGCAGCATACGGGATCCAAGTGGTGCGACACTGCCTGTAGTATTATTTGCTCTATCGTCAACTAGATGAAATGTTAGCTTGGCAGTTTTTCCTAATAGCTCTTTTAAATGTTTCGGATCTTGCACTCCGGGTACTTGTAATAAAATATAGCTTTCTCCTTGACGTTGCAGGTCTATCTCCTTAGTGCCAGTCTCATCCACACGGCGCCCTACTATCTCCAAGGTTTGAACCATCAGGTTGCTAACCATTTCTCGTAAAGTGGCGGGTTCATATCGCACTTCTATACTAGTATGATTAGGGTTGATGTTTACGTTATAGCCAAGAAGATTGCGCGTTATTTTTTGTGCTGCTGCAGTATCGCTGCTTTTAGCTAAATTAAATACAAAATGAGTATCTGAAATCTCTCCCGCTGAAGACCGTATGCCTTCTTTGCGTAGCTGTGCTAGTAGCTGATTTAATGTATTAGATATTTGCATACGTTTATACTCACCAGCATCTACTTCTAGAAGCAGAGATGAGCCGCCACGTAAGTCAAGTCCGAGGTTCACTTGTGCAGAGGGTAATAATGGTGCTACTACTGAGTTACGTAGACCAGGGAATATACTAGGTAAAGAATAATACACTCCAAACAAGCACAACAGTATGATAGCGCACTTGCGCCAAAGAGGAATGTTTAACATAATTTACATATTTATTGGTTTTGCTCGCCTCTTATGAAGCACCATTTGGTTTTAAGCTTACACCTATTATACTGAAACCTATTCATACTGCAACTTAAACGTCGCGTGCGACTTTACAGCTTAGAGTATATATGCTTACATCTTCTAATACTTAAATTTGGTATAATATTAAGAAATAGGGAAGCATATGTTGTTAGTAGGTTATTCAAAGCCAGGTAAATCTCGTGGGTTTACCTTGGTAGAGTTAAGCGTGGTAGTATTAATTTTGGCTGTACTTGTCCTGGCAATAATGTATGGCCAGGGTGTGCTATATAATGCTAAAATACGTAGGTTGATAACAGAGTTGGACGAGTATAATCAACAGGTTATGCTTTTTCATAACCAATATAATGCTTATCCGGGAGATATTCCTAGCGCTTCCACTTTATGGGGCACAAGCTGTGCTCCTACTTTGGCAAATTGCAATGGTAATGGAGATGGATATATAGATTTTTCCACTACCAATTTATTGCAAAATGAATCATGGCGTGCTTGGCAACATCTAGCACTTGCAGGCATAGGAAGCAATAAACTAAGTGGAACGGGAACTGCTGCTTTATCTGTAATTAATGGTAATGTCCCTGCTTCTGGTGTGTCAAGTAATCTAGGTTGGGAATTCCGCACTTATACTATAGGAAGTCAAAAGTATAGTTCATTAGATCTGTATAGTATCGCCACTGGCCTAAAACAGGGTATTACATGTAGTGATGCTGCCTTGATTGATGGTAAAATTGATGATGGTTTGCCTAGGCGCGGTACGGTCTTAATAGCCAATACTGCACCTTCTACCACATGTTATAGTACTGCTACTATTCCTAATCGTTATCAAACAGGGGATGGTACTGCCAATGCGGGGCTGCAAGTGGTGGTGGTAGAAGGCACATCCCATCCTAATTATGAATAAATTTTTGTTATCTACCAGCACGTGCTATGTGCTTGTGCTTATACACACATGCATTAGCAATAAAGCCGTACCCTATAATCATAGTAACCAAATTAGAGCGACCATATGAAAGAAATGGCAATGGTGTGCCAACGACCGGGATCAAACCAGAAATCATCGCTATATTAATAAGAATATGGATAAAAAGCATAGCGCTGACCCCGAATACTACTAAACGGCCAAATTGATTTTGCAAGCCCCAAGAGATTCGATAGCTAAGCACAAGTAGAATTAGATATAATAATAATACGGTTAGGCAACCACATAAACCAAACTCTTCTGCCAGCACTGTAAAGATGAAATCAGTTTGCTTTTCAGGTAGAAAATTAAGCTGCGTTTGGCTCCCGCTGATGAATCCTTTGCCAAAAAGTCCTCCCGAGCCAATGGCAATTTTGGACTGTAAAATGTTATAGCCACTACCCAAGGGATCCTGTTCTGGACTTAAGAAAGTCATAACACGTTGCTTTTGATAATCATGTAGGAAATGCCAAATTACCGGCAAAGATGCAAGACCAGCTGCAGCGATTGCAGCAAATTTCCATAGCTTTATTCCTGCTGCAAACATAATGCTTGCACCTATGACTATAAGTATAATAGTAGAGCCTAAATTAGGTTGCTTAAGGATTAACACACTAGGGACTAAAATCATGGCCAACGGCGGTAGCAATGCCCAAATTCTGCCTATGTTATTACTATGGAGTCGATGGTAGTAGCGTGATAGGGCTATAATTACACCTATTTTAGCGAATTCAGCAGGTTGTAAATTGAACATACCAAGCCTTACCCAACGTTGTGCCCCCATAGCGGTGTGGCCCACTACTTCTGCTATTATCAATAATAATATAGTGCCCAGATATATCTTATAGGCATGCCTATACCAAAAATTAATGTCGATAGTTGCAAGCAATATTGCAAAAGGTAAAGCCAGGAAGATGGTAATGCCCTGTTTCATGACCCAACCTTCAAGGTTAGCTTGTTCTGCAGAATAAATTAGAGCTAATCCTATGCATGCAAGCAATAGAACTATTGCCAATACTCCATAGGGTACAGCATACAATTTCGTGAGCCATTGTTGATAACGAAGATGGTTGTTCCCGCGCATGATAACCGGGTAAAAATAAATAAAAATGGTGATCCCGGCGCGACTCGAACGCGCGACCTACTGATTAAAAGTCAGTTGCTCTACCAACTGAGCTACGGGATCCCTTCGCTAGTCTCTTATCTTGAGCTTTAATGACTTTTAAGGCCACCCAGCAGCAAGGTTCGAGTCTGCATATCATAGTAAAATATACTTTCCACTTTGATGATGGTAGGGTTCTACCATATATAATGTTTTGTGTCCACTAATTTTTATCTATAAAAGTTAGGGTCTCACAGAGCCAAAACATGAGATATAGGAAAGGTATATTTTTCCTTTGCTAGACTTACAGCCTCTAAATCGGTTACTACCCTATTTCTCCCTGCTCCTTTAGCTGCAAACATAGCAGCATTTACACGTAAAATGATTGAAGCTTCGGTATCTTCTTTTTCCAACTCTGTTACCCCAATACTTATGGTAAAAGTGGCAAGTACCATGCCAGGGCCGTCTTTGGCATGAACACAGCATGCTCTTTCAGCCATAGCACTACGCACCCTTTCTGCTATTATCTGTGCTTCCTCAAGATCCGCCTCAGGCATCAGCACCATAAACTCTTCGCCACCATAGCGGGCACAGATATCTGTAGGTCGAACATTAGCTCTCAAACGACGTGAAAATTCTTGCAATATTTCATTAGCAGCAGGATGACCATAGATAGTATTGATATTCTTAAAGTGGTCTATATCAAGCATCATTATAGACAGCTTTTTCTCTCTTGCTAAAGCACTCTGCACCATAAGCTGCATATGCATCTCTAAATGACGGTTATTATAAAGACCAGTAAGCATATCAGTGTTGGCCAAAGACATGGCATAGCGGAACCTAGCGGTAATAGCTTGGGCTATCCCGCAAGCCATGGGCAAGTATAGCCCGATTATGAACCATAGGCTGATCTTATCGCTAATCTTTACAGCAATTAAACCTCCATCAGCAAAGCACAAATGAGAAGTAGCAAATGAGCTACCTAAGGCAGTGCCAAAAAGCATAAGTAGCATAAAGGCGGTGGAGTCAACCACTGAAGCTAACATAAACACACCCATTAACGCCTGTATTAACCAAATTGCGTCATCATGCCTTAAGATAAGGCCATATACTCCAATCATAGGTAGGCACCACATCAGTAGTGCATACCAATATACAGGTAGGTATTGACGGAAAGTAAAAGACCAGGATTCGTGAAAAAGCAGTGCAACACAACCAAGGGCACCTATTACACGTAAGTGTAATTCTAATGACCACTTGGAGCCAAGGACGATAGTGTCGCCAAATATAGTCAGCAGCAGTATAGGATAAAAGCAATATATTATCCCTAAAATAGCGAATATGTAGTAGTTAGGCGGGTATTTCATTATTTCTTTATTTACAGCCATAAGTATATCTTGAGGGCCAAAATTAGCGAGCTTTTCGCGCATAAGGCTAAACTTTTGAGCTAAAAAAGAGGCTGGCTTTCCTTGTGGAACTTTCTTGAAAGATTTAGGTTTCAGTCCCCCTGTCCATAACTGGAAGTAGTGCGTGCCAAAAAGACCGATGGCGCTGCCAAGCAATCCTAAAGTAAGGCTAACTACATCAAATGCTTCTTGGTAATATGCACCGTATAGCATACAAGTAATGCCACATCCCACTGCTCCAATAAATGAAATGGAATTAGTGCGAAGTCCTAGAAAACCTGCTGCTAAGGGGATAAATACCACTGGTTCATAAAAGTTGCCTGCCAACCATATCAACTCTAAGACTCCCGAACCTTTTAAGGCTAACATCGTGGCAAACAACCCCATAACAATGGTAGTTATGCGTGCTATTTTTAATTCTGCCTTATCATCGATACCAGACCAAAGCTTTTTAAACACATCATGAGCGCAGAGTGCTCCTACCATATTTAGATAAGAGTCAGCAGTTGACATTATAATCGCCATTAAGCCCACAACCACAATACCCTTGACTCCCTCAGGTAATGCACTACCTACTATTTCTAAAAAAGAGGTCTTAGATGACCCTGAATCAGGCAGCAAAGAGGCAACTATAAAACCAAGTAGGCATACCATTAATACCATACAGAGGTCCAAAACTGCCACTGCTTTTAGGGCATTGATTAGTTGTTTGGAATTGCCAGACATTAAAAAACGCTGCATAAAAGCACCGCCAGAATTGGGTATAATTGCGTATATAATAAACCCTACAAAAAGGGCGGCATTTACACCTTTAAGGTCAAAAACGAGCTTTTCCTTGGGTGTATGCTCATAAATGCCAGCTAGTCCACTGATTTTATGGAAGCCCCAAGCACAAACGCATGGAATAGCAACATAAAAAACCACAAACTGCAGAAAATCTGTAAGTGCTACTGCCCTTACTCCACCAAATGTAGAGTACAAAATTAGCACGCCCATACCCATTATAATTCCATATACCATAGGAATTTGAAAATAATATTGGATCAAATACCCTAGGGCGTGGGCTTGTGCTGCAACAATGCCAACAGCCACAAAGATCACGGCAATATTAGCTGCCCATTTGCCAGCAGATTCATACAATCTCTCCATTATCTCACTTAAACTTAAACACCCTTTAAATTGTTCAATGTTTCTACCAAAGATCCATATAGTTAGCACCCATCCTATAGGGGAAGCTAACATAGCGACGG
>JANPII010000056.1:0-9553 GCA_031424915.1 Pseudomonadota bacterium | reverse complement strand
GCATTATGGCAGGCGATGTAATATATCAAATTGAAGACCGCCCTGTCTCAAATCTCAACGACTTAAGAATGGCCCTTGCTGGTAATCTCGGCGAAGAGATATCACTTGGAATTAAGCGCAACGACCAAGAATATACCGTCCACCTTACCCCGCAGCTAAAAGAGCTAGATGACGAAATAGGTACAAAAATCAAAATACCAATTATTGGTATTACAGTGCAAAAATATACTGTAGTACAGCACAGCCCTGTTAGTGCTGTTGGTTTAGCAATTAAGCAATCATATGAAATATCAGCCTTAATATTGAAAAGCATACCGCAATTTTTCACTGGCAAACGTGGCACCGAGGAACTAGGGGGACCACTTACCATTGCTGATTACTCTAATAAGTCATTTACAAGCGGTGGTATAGTTGGTCTATTTATGTTCATTGCAATGCTGTCACTGAATTTAGGGTTGATCAACCTCTTTCCTATTCCTATGCTAGATGGTGGGCATCTACTATTTTATGCATTAGAAGCATTGCGTGGGCGGCCATTAGCAACAGTGGTGATTGAATATAGCTCTCGTATTGGCCTAGTATTGCTACTAATGTTGATGTGCTTTGCCATAGGCAATGATTTAATGAAGTATCTGTGGCACTAAAAATTACAAATATAAAACATGGTAGGAAATAGTATGACACAGAAGTATAAGCGCATTTTATTGAAGTTATCGGGAGAAGCCCTAATGGGTAGCCAAAAATTTGGCCATGACCCCAAAGTTATCGCAGGCTTCTGCCAGGATATCAAAGAAACATATGATGCGGGCTATCAAATCTGCTTAGTAGTAGGGGGAGGCAACATTTGCCGCGGAGCAGTGGCAGCCAATATGGGACTGGACCGCGCTTCTGGCGATTACATGGGCATGCTGGCCACCGTAATCAATGCTTTGGCAGTACAAAGCATGCTGGAGAGCACAGGTCTCGCTACACGTGTGCAGTCGGCCATTACTATGACTGCCGTATGCGAGCCGTATATAAGACGCCGTGCGATTCGACATATGGAACGCGGTCGCATAGTAATATTTGCTGCAGGCACTGGAAATCCTTTTTTTACCACAGATACAGCGGCTGCCCTAAGAGCAGCAGAAATGGGGTGTAATGCAATTCTAAAAGGTACACAGGTCAATGGTATATACTCTGCCGATCCTAAAACAAACCCTGATGCCGTCAGATACGATTCCATAGCTTATAAATCAGTTATTGCACAAGACCTAAACGCCATGGATGCAGCCGCCATTACTCTTGCACGCGACAATAAAATTCCTATAATCGTTTTTAACATACACCACACTGGATCTTTACTGCGAGTATTACGTGGGAAAGGCGAATTTACATTAATATCCGATTAAGTATTCAAGGAGAAAGGCATGACTAACCCACAAAGCTTAGTAGATGACGCCAAAAAGCGCATGGATGGGGCACTAAATAACCTAAAGCATTCCTTAAATGGTCTTCGCACGGGACGTGTCTCCGCTACACTACTTGACCCTATTAAGGTAGAAGCATATGGAGATCACATGCCACTATCGCAACTAGCTAGTGTAAATGTACCAGAGGCACAGCTTATCGTAGTGCAAGTGTGGGATCGCGATATGGCACGCGCAGTTGACAAAGCAATTCGTGAGTCGGGATTAGGGCTTAACCCTATCGCTGAAGGACAAACGATCCGCATCCCTGTGCCCTCTTTAAGCCAAGAGCGACGTAAGGAGATGGGCAAAAAAGCAGGTGAATACTGCGAACAGGCAAAAATTGCCATACGTAACGTACGCCGTGACAGTATAGAGTCGGTTAAGAAGCTAGAAAAAGATAAGCTTATCTCCGAGGATGAACTGCATTCTTATAGCGAAGATATACAGAAGCTAACAGATGAACATACAAAAAAAGCTGATGAGATGGCGAAAAGCAAAGCCGATGAGATCATGGGGTAAAAGCCTTCCTATCACTTCAGTTATGCTTGCTTCTTTAGCAGCAAATTACCACTAAGTAACTTAAACAGGAGAACCAATGCAGATTTTTCATAAAGTTTATTTAAGCATCATGCTTGTTTTGCAGCTAGTCTTAGCTAGCTGCTCATATCTGACAGAAACGACCCCACAAACTCATGCTATCTCAAGCTCACATCAAGGGTATGTTGAAGTTACAGGTGGTAGGCTATATTATCAAACTTTTGGCCAGGGAGATCCCATTATTATGCTTCATGGTGGACCCGGTATGGATCAAAATTACCTGCTTCCCCAAATGTTAGAACTGGCCAAAGAGAATAAAATTACCTTCTATGATCAGCGCGGATCTGGGAAATCTTTGGTATCTGAACTTAATACAAAAATGATCAATGTAGGCCAATTTGTTGAGGACTTAGAAGATTTACGCAAGCATTTAGGGTATGATAGGTTCACTCTCATAGGGCACTCTTGGGGTGGTCGACTTGCTATGGAGTATGCAATTAGGCACCCAGAATCTTTATCCAAGCTAATTTTACTTAACCCCACGCCTGCAACTTATAATGGACAGGCTGCATTCGCCTATGAAGTCACCAAAAGAGTGCACCCTTTCAAGAACAAAATAAAACCTTTGTTCGAATACAAAGAATTTACCAAGCTTTCTACAACTGAAATATCTAGTTTATATAGGAGGTTTTTTTCAGCCTACTGCCACCAACATAATGACTCAGATAAGCTATCACTTACATTTGATAAACACTCAGCGGCTAGTGGGCTTAAGGTTATGGAAATTATGTCCCAGTCATCTTGGTTGCAAAAAGATTTCGACCTAACACCTCAACTGAGCAAACTTGAAGTTCCTACGTTAATATTGCATGGTGCTACAGATCCTATACCCGTATGGACTGCTGAGGAAATTAAAAACGCAATTCTCAATGCTAACCTAGTTGTTTTAAAAAACTGTGGCCATTTCCCCTATGTTGAGCAGCCCACTCAATTCTTTAATGAGATAAGAAAGTTCCTGTAATGGCATCATTTAAGGATTCCATTGACTGGGCGCTTACAATTTTTTTACTCTAAGCCTTTGGCTTTACGTCTTTAAGCTCCTCGTATATGGCCTTAATTCCCTCACGATAGGTGGGATAATGTGGAGCCACGCCCAGTACTTCCTTAATTTTATTATTAGAGACGCGGGCGCACCTACTATAAAAGTAACGCAGCATTTCAGACATTTCTGCTGTCTCAAAGGATTCCGCTGGCGGGGGAGTCATACCTAACAGCTGGCACGTATAATTTACTATGTCTTTATGAGAAGCAGGCAAGTCATCTGCTAAATTAAAAACTTCGCCTGGGGTGGGATTCTGCATAGAGGCATACAAAACTTGTGCAATGTCGGCAACATGAATGCGGCAAAAAACATGGCCAGGCTTCTCTATAATTCGGCTCTGCTTGGCTAGTGCTTTTTCCACTTCACTGCGCCCAGGACCATATATCCCTGACAGCCTAAAAATATGTACTGGTACCTGGTGATTACCCCACAAGTTGAGCCATTGATGTTCGGCCATAATTCGGGGACGCGCTAGTGGTGCTTGAGGATCAGTGGGGGTTGTTTCATCTACCCATCTGCCCTCATGATCGCCATATACACCTGTGACTGATAAATAACCTACCCAACATAGGTGCGGCAATTTACTAATTTTATTGGCAAATTTTGCTATAACAAGGTCTGTGTTGCCACGAGGAGGGATAGAAACCAAAATATGAGTTACGTCTTCACTTAGCTCTTGTAGCTGCTCAAATTCATACATTTGTATAGAATCTTGAGGTAGGACAACAGAACGCTGCGTACCGCTAATCTTCCAGCCTTGGGTTAATGCAGCTAAATGCTGGGCGCAATAGCCTAAACCAAAACAAAAAAGATGTGGCACCTTACTCATTTTACTCTTTAAACCCCGGTTTTGGATTAGACTATAAGGCACATAAAACCACACGAGGCCACGTCAGTGGCCGTGGGTGGTTGTAATCACGAGCCCCGAAGGAGTGTGGTGATCCATTAAATATTTAGTTTTCTGGATTGCCACGCCCTTTCAATGCTCGCAATGACGCAAAATTTTAATACTGAATCCCTTCTCAAGGGGTATTATTCAGCAGCAGGCTTTTTGCGTACACGCTTCGGTTTTTCAGCTACAGGCTCTGCAACCGCATTTGTTGTAACACGCTTCGGCTTTTCAGCTGCAGGCTCTGCAGTTGTCACAATACCGGCTTTACCAAGAGCAGCACCTAAAATATCACCTAGACTTGCGCCACTATCAGTAGACCCATACTCTTTAATTACTTGTCGTTCTTGCTCAACCTCCAAGGCTTTGATTGAAAGCACTGGCTTACGAGTCGCCTTATCATAAGACATCACTTTCACATCTACACGTTCACCCACCGCAAAACGGTCAGGACGTTGCTCTGCCCGATGTTTAGAAAGATCCGCACGTTTAATGAAAGCTTTGACATTTGGCTCTAGCTCTACTTCTATGCCATCACCAGAAACCGCTACAACTGTACAGGTTACAACACTACCCTTATTAGACTGCTTTGGTGCTGATTCAGACGCGCCAGATTTATTAAGCTGTTTAACGCTTAAGGTTACCCTTTCACGATCTACATCTACACTTACTACCACCCCAGTAATAGGGTCATCTTTTTTATACTTCTTCAACTCGCGTTCTGGACCTTCTTCCCATGAAAGCTCAACAGTTGGAACTATAACATCAATAGTAGAATCTATAGTGCCAGAATTCACCGTAACGAAAACACCAAAGTGCTCTACATTACTGACCACGCCTTCTACTATGCTACCGACTGGATAGGTCTTAGCAAATGCTTGCCATGGATTATCTTTCGCTTGCTTAATGCTGAGGCTAATCCGGTGCTTGGCTATATCTACTTCTAACACCTTTACAGTCACCTCATCACCCGTTTTCAATAGCTTGCGTGGGTGCACGTTTTTGGCATTCCAGCTAATCTCAGTATGGTATACCAAGCCTTCTACACTTGGCTCAAGCTCTACGAATGCACCGTAATCAGTTATGGTAGTCACGCTTCCTTTAAACACTTCGCCCACTTTATATTTCTCAGCAAAGCCATCCCATGGATTAGCCTCAAGCTGTTTCAAGCCTAGTGATACACGTTGATTTTCGGTATTGTATTTAACAACCACTACTTTTAACTGTTGACCAATAGTCAGTACTTCAGATGGATGCGAAATCTTATTCCATGAAATATCCGTAATATGCAGTAGTCCGTCTACAGGTCCTAAGTCAACAAACGCACCATACTCCGTGATATTTTTTACTATACCATCAAGCACACTACCTTCTTGAATATTTGCCAACAACTCTTGACGTGCTTCTTTACGCGACTCTTCTAGGATAGCTTTACGCGAAACTACAATATTGCCCTGCTCGCGGTTCATCTTTACGATCTTAAACTGTTGATCTTCCTTATCCATTAGCGCTGCTACATTAATAGGTCTGATATCTACCTGTCCACCTGGCAGAAACGCAATCAGTCCCCCACCAATATCTACAGCAAAACCACCTTTAACACGGCCAATAATTTTGCCACGCACGATTTCATCTTTATTAAATAAATCTTCGAATCTTTGCCAAGATTCTTCCTTCACAGCACGCTCGCGACTTAATATGGTGCGCCCAGAAGAGCCTTCTGCTTGCTCAATAAAAACTTCCACCTCATCGCCTATCTGTAAATTTGGCGTCACACCATCAACAGCAAATTCTTTAGTCAAAACTCGGCCTTCAGTTTTTAGGCCTTTTACATCCACTAGCACCGCATCGCGTTCAAGTGCTACTATTATACCCTTGGCAACTTCGCCTTCGCGTTTTTCTTTTTTTACTGAGTCCTCAAATAGTGAGGAAAAGTCTTCGTGAAACTGAATAGGACCAGCATCATTTTTTAAGCTACGAGTTTTATTTTTTTCCATGGCGTTAGTTAATCATAATCTATATAGTTAATATCAAAGCAGTTTCTTATCTCGCGCAACATCAAGGATACCGCCTCGCTAATACTAAGCTCAGAAGTATCAATCACAATTGCGCCGCAAGCGACAAGCAAGGGAGCGGAATCTCTCATGTAATCCCGCGCATCACGCGCCTTAAGATCCTGCAACACACGCTCATATGTAGCATATTTTCCTAGCTCCTGCAACTGTTTAAATCGACGCATTGCCCGCACTTCTACGTTTGCAGTAATATATAGCTTACACTCAGCATCAGGAAAAATAACTGAGCCGATATCTCGACCATCCACTATCACCCCCGGCTTATTCAGAGCAAAATCGCGCTGTATATCATATAGCGCCTGACGTAGCTTGGGTAGTATCGCCACCTGCGAAGCTATTGCTCCTATTTCCTCCGTGCCTAATTCCTTAGAATTTAGCATACGAATATCTAGTTGTGGCACCAATTTTATAATGCCCTCTATATCATCCAGATCCACATCGTTTTTTATTACTTCTGCAGCCACAGCCCTATATAGCAAGCCTGTATCCAGATAATCATAACCTAGCTGATGTGCCACTCTTCGTGACAAAGTTCCCTTACCAGAAGCAGAAGGCCCGTCTACTGCTATTACTATGCCTCTTTTATTAGCTTTAATCATTATTTACTAAGCTGCCAACGCTTTGGTAATCAGGTCATTGACCTCTTTAGTAAATTGGTAAGGATCTTCCATATCCTCCCCTGCAATAATACAGGCCTGATTGAACACTATATGGGCCAGGCGCTGTGTTTGCTCGTTTGTTTCTCCTTGCGCCACATCAGTAGCGATACGTACTAATATAGGGTGCCTTAAGTTAATCTCTAGTATCTTAGCCGTATTTTTAGATAGCTGTTTCTGCGCCACCAGAAACTTTTCCATACGTATATTCATCGCTCCCTCGGCAATAGCTAAGCAAGCAGGGCTATCCACCAATTTAGATGATGCTTTAACATCAGATACCTTATTTCCTAATATTGTTTTAAAGTAAGAAATTACCTCTTGTGGGCCTTCTGTAGGCTCCTGAGACTGCGCTACATCGCTGTCCTTACATATAGCATCCAAATCGATACCGCTTTTAGTAATAGAACAAAGCTCCTTGTTCTTATACTGGTTAATAACATTAACCCAAAAGTCGTCAACATGATCAGTAAGCAATAGTACTTCGATATTACGACGCATAAAGCCTTCCAATTGAGGGCTATGCCGCAGTGTGTCTATATTATCTCCATTGAGATAAAAGATTTGGTCTTGGCCTTCTGCCATCCGATCAATATATTGATCTAGACTCACTAGCTCATTTTCAGTTCGACTGCTGTAGAATCTGCATACTTCGAGTAATTGCTCCTTTTCCTCTAATGCTCCTTCGCATAGCCCTTCTTTCATCACTTCGCCGAAATTGTCCCAAAACTTGCGGTAATCCGCAGCATCACTCTCTGCGCGCTGCTTAAGCATCCCCAATATTTTTTTCACCAAAGACTTCCGAATTTTGTATACCCCCGTGCTGTGCTGCAAAGTCTCTCGGCTAATGTTAAGCGGCAGGTCTTCAGAATCAATAACTCCACGCACAAAGCGTAAATATGCTGGCAACAAGCCGCTGGTATCCTCGCTGATAAATACCTTTTTGATGTATAGTTTTACCCTGCCCTTACGATCGGGATTAAATAGATCAAATGGCCGCACACTAGGGATATATAGTAGGCAAGTGTATTCTACTGCTGCCCCTTCTGCCCGATAGTGCGCGCGCAGCCATGGTGTATCAGGAGAATGCGCTACGTAATGATAAAACTCATTATATTGTTCTTCGGTAATCTCCGCCTTAGGCCTAGCCCAAAGTGCCGAAGCCATATTCACAACATCAGCCTGTCCTTGGCCATCATCTAGAGTAATGGGAAACGAGATATGGTCAGAATAGGTCTTGATGATATGGTGCAAACGGTAATGCTCTAAGAACTCTGACTCCTCAGGTTTTAAGTGCAATACCACCTTAGTTCCGCGTGGCAAATTTTCATCACATTCAGCTATAGTATAGTCGCTCTGCCCATCAGACTCCCACTTATATGTCTCATTGCTGCCGGCTTTAGTGCTATATACTATAACGCGGTCGGCTACCATAAACGCAGAATAAAAGCCCACTCCAAATTGGCCAATCAGGTTAACGTTATTGCTATCAGTAGATAAAGATTCCAAAAACCTTTGAGTCCCAGAACGTGCCACAGTCCCCAAATTTTGTACTAAATCCTCGCGGCTCATGCCAATACCGTTATCAATCACTGAGATGGTATTATTTTGCTTATTGATCTCGACGCGTATCTGTAGCTCTTCTTCTGCCAAAGCTGAGTTTTGTAGCGCTTCGTACCGCAATTTATCGCACGCATCCGATGCATTAGAGATTAGCTCACGCAAAAATATTGGCTTATTGGTGTATAAAGAATGGATCATCAGTTGCAGAACCTTTCCTACTTCAGCTGCAAATGGCTTGGTCTGTGGAGTGGATGTGGACATATTATTTTACCTACGAAGATTTATATACCGATCACACCTTATGTAGTGCGCATATTAAGTTCAGTCAAGATCAGTCTCATAGGTAAGCAATAACTTTTTAACAGGAAGCCCCCACCGATAGCCTCCCATATGCCCAGACTTACGCACCACACGATGGCAGGGTATTAAGTAGGCAATGGGGTTACGTGCTATTGCAGTAGCCACGGCACGAGTGGCTGTAGGGCGGCCTAATTGCTGAGCTATTGCTTCATAGGTAGTTGTAATGCCCACAGGAATGGTACTAAGCTGCTGCCAAACTTCTACTTGAAATGGTGTGCCTATCAGTAGCAGGCTAAATTTTCTATTTTCCTTAGTATGAGCGAAAATTTCCTGAACTAATGGTGCTGTTGATTTATCATCCCTATGTAGGTGGGAATAGCGCCATGGCAAAATTGGCGCCTCCTCTTCTGCCACAAAAGAAAGATGACATATTCCCTGGGCAGTAACCGAAATGAGGCATAGGCCAAAGGGTGTAGGGTGGATTCCATAAGTAGCATCTGCGCTTATATACCCTCTTGACGTTATAGCAGTGTACACTAAATCTGGAGTTGAATATCTTTGCATCAGTACCTTACTATAATAATAGATATTTTGCTTAATGTAAATTTACGCGATTCTACTACAGTGGCTGTTGGGTTGAGTGGACGAAAACAGCAGTGGAATGTCATTGTGTGGCTTTGACCACACAGGAGAATATCACTGGATCCTGGATAGCCTCTCGTAAGTGCCCGCTTGCACTCGAGGATTCCAGGATGACAGCGCGCTTATTTACCCGTGCCACGCGCAAAAACGCATGTCATAAACACTTTGCTAAAATCCTTAAGTTGAGGCCACTTACGTGAACGGACAACTCTACTAAGCCGACACCAACATGAGTTTACCCTTATCAGTAGAGGTTACTACTCTATTACGTCCTGCATATTCCTTACTGCCCTTTGCAGCTCGTAACGCAGTATCAACTCGACTCAGCACAGATTCCT
>JANPII010000055.1:0-1825 GCA_031424915.1 Pseudomonadota bacterium | reverse complement strand
CACATCACGCAAGTGAAAATTAAAGTAATACGGGGTACCAGAAGTTGTATCAAGCACAGTAACAGCATCTCCCCAATGGTTGCCGTGCGGCTTACCAAGGGGATAATTATGCAACGAGTTAAAGGCGGCTAAATTCATCGTATTAATTACTGACTTACGCACAATAAAATCAAAGTTACCTGGAATCTGACCCCAGAAGGCTGGCTCCATATTAACACGTTCCCGCACTCCAATGCCACCAGTATTAGTTAATTCTACAGATGTAACAGAAAGTATACTTTCTAGCTGCTTAATATCATCAGCTATACACATCACAGAAATATGATGATTACCAAAATTAATCTCCCCACTCATGGCTTTATCTAATGCTTCGCTAATTTCTACAATCTGCGAGATAGCTTTATCCTCTGCCTGGATCATCCTATTTTGCTGCAATTGCATCTTGTTGATTGCTGCTTGCCTATTGATAAAGCTGTATGATTGCGAAATCACAAATTCAAATGGCATCTTAAGAAAGGCATCTAGCATCCCTGCCCACGTCTTTGGCCCATACTCTTTGATACTAACGATGCCAGCAAACTTGCTTGTGCCATCCAAGCCTTTAATTTCTATGGCTTTTTTGCCAAAATACAAACGCGAGCTAATCATATATTCATTAATCTTGTTGGCAGGAATTAGCAAGTTTGTGCTGTGTCCACCATTTACAAGGCGACTCATGAATTCAGCAATTTCTGAGAATGAACCATGTTCAGTATGCCGTACTCCTAGTAACTTTGGGTTATAATCACGTACTGTGTTTAATACCCGATTGGTAGCCTCTTCTAAACGCTCATAAGCTTCACGCATGCGTTTTTTCCAAGCATCACTCTGTGGAGCCATTTTATTGAATAGGTTACCCACACCTACGCCTAGAATTGCACCAATCTTAATTGATACTGCAATATAAAGCTCATTAGCAAAAGCTTTTTTATTGCAATTCTTCTCAAACCATTTCATATCTAAATATTGCGCAAAACCATCGGGCATATCGATGCTTGCATAATCAGGAGGGTATACCTCCTGTTGACGCCTAACTATATAAAAATTTAGACCAATATCTGAGGCAGCCATCCCCTTCAACATTTGATTACGCGCCATCTTCCTGATATCTAGGTCTTCATCATCTGCTGTTTCAAATGAAAAGCCACTAACTTTTACCACCTGCAATAACCTATCTTTATGTTCTGTGGCTAAAGTAGTGTCATTATAGTGGCAGTGATAAGGAATAAAACCGCTAGCAGCATACTCAATTTGCGCTATCCTCTGACGTTCTGCCGTTCTTCTTAATATCTTCAAGCCTTTTACCATACTTAAAACTGATCATAACTGTTGGCGCCATGATAAAGGCGGTTTTTACAACGCGAACATTTTTCAGCCCGCACCTTAAACAGCTCTATAAATAAAGGTTCTTTAGCGCACAATATATACCCAAGCATATGTACTGGAAAAATAGTTGCCATATACTTGAAGTTGCTGGTCAAAATATAGGCTAACATACATACCATAACATTGATAACAACGAATGTGTAGCTCACCCCAAGTAACATGGGTGGGCGAGTTAAACCTACAAATAGCGGATCCATATTTAAGCCTTCGGACATATCTCCCTCGAGTAAAATGCTCTTCCTTATTTTTATCTTATAGCCTCTTTATTATTCTACAACCTTAATTTTCGCAACTTATTGTCTATCTAAAGTTATACCAAGTCTAGGAAATAACTATACACTTGAAGCAAGAATTTTTGTGGAATTTTAACCTACCATTTTCGCGCCAGTATGTTCACAAT
>JANPII010000054.1:0-2673 GCA_031424915.1 Pseudomonadota bacterium | reverse complement strand
ACCTTCTCGAATTCCACAATTCTACCCAGCTTTTCTTCTTGCTGCTCAGCAGAGCGTTCTGTATCAGAAATTTTAAAGCTACTCATATTCATATAATCCTGTAGAGGGCCACTTACTGACCGCTCCACATCACCTGCCCTGGTAATTATTACTTTATGTGTACTAGGATCAACACCTAGCGAATATGGTTCCTTGGCCAGTAATAATGTCACTTGATTGATATGATTTGGCTGAAGATTTGGCTGAAAAATCACTGGACTACTATTAGATTGAGTATCTTTATCAGTATATATTTTCCCTGGATTATTGGCATACCACTGTGCTATAACCATGCTTTTATCTTCTTTTTTAGTTTCTTGCATGCCTTACCTTAATTAATATATGATTAGCAGCATGACAGTTATGTGTTACTAAAAGGTTACCAGGGCCATGTGTCTCTTAAATTTAGTCACTAGCAAGTATTTGCTGCAACACATAATTTAGCAATAGCCTACCTCGATTAGTGGTGCGGATATACCCTTCTATAGGCTCTAATGTAAGCAACTCATCAGTAATGAGTTGATCAACCGCATCATGCCAGCGCAAAACTGCCTTAGGTAAGCCTTCACTTAAGCGCATTCCCATCATTACCATTTCAGTATACTGAGTTTCTGTATCTATTATCTCCTGTTGTTGCAGCGCTACCCCAGTGGTATGCACAGTAGTAGCCCATTTTTGTGGATTATGCCACATCACGGTGGCATGCTTTTGCTCCGCATAGGTATAGCGGCCATGTGCTCCTGCGCCAATGCCTATATAGTCCCCATAACGCCAATAAGTAAGGTTATGGCGCGACTCTTGCCCAAGGTTAGCATAATTTGATACCTCATAAGCATGCATATGATGTTGAGCTGCTACTTGGGTGGTCATATCATAAAGGTCAGCTGCTAGCTCCGGTTCAGGTAGAGTGAATTTTCCTTGAACATAGTCTGTATAAAAGCGCGTCCCTTTTTCTATTGTTAGTTGATACATAGACAAATGCCCACCTGTAAACTGCAGTGCATGTTGCAGCGCAGCATTCCAGCTCTTTGTACTTTGTCCTGGTAACGCGTACATTAAGTCGAAAGAGTAACGGTCAAAGGTTTTTGCTACCGCCTCTAAAGCTGCGTATGCCTCTTTGGAATCATGGGCACGGCCCAAAAATTGCAACTCTGCATCATTTAGACTTTGTATACCTAATGATAGTCTATTGACCCCAGTTGTACGTATTGCCGCAAACTTCTCCACCTCAACTGAAGAGGGATTAGCTTCCATAGTAATTTCAATATCTGGAGCAAAGGCTGCTAGCTCCTGAAGCTTTCTCAAGACAAGAGCAAAAAACCTAGGCGGCGCTAAAGAAGGAGTGCCACCACCAAAATAAACACTGGTTATAATACGCCCTTCTAGTACTGGCCGGAAGTACTCCAACTCCTTAGCATAAGCCTCTATAAAGCTATCGGTGTTAAGCTCACCAGCTACATGGCTATTGAAATCACAGTAAGGACATTTGGAAATACAAAATGGCCAATGTACGTAGACTGCTATCTGCTGTTGCATGACGCGCGCATAAGTTAAAGATTCAGCATTGCATATACACCATTACGCAAGTAATACATACTGTAATTGCAGATGGGGATTGGTTATTACTTTTCTACACTAGAATGAGCAGCACTACTATTTTGCAGTATACTAATACCCCCAGCAATAGCACCACCCAAGGTAGTTATAACTGCAACCACACCTAAGACACTGCCGCCTACTACTAGAGCGAAAACTTGCGGAGAGGCAAAACTAGTAGCTGCTGCAGTAACCAGGTGAGGACACAAAGCCACTGGCATTATGCCAAGACCTACTACGCCACCTGAAACTCCACAGCCAATTGCTGCACCGTGCAGTAAGGCTTCTGTGGTAGGTGATGCTTTTTTCTCTTCATCTTTAATATTACGCTGTACGAAGCTATTAATTCCAAAGCCTACGCCACCGCTTACGGCAATGACTAACACTCCTATTATACAATAAGCAGCACTGCATCCAGCAGTACTTAGAGTCATGGCATAAATTTCAGGAAACATTACAAATGTTGCAGTGCTTGATAGCGCCAGAGTTGTTCCGCCGATACCTACACCTGCTAGTGCTGCCTCTGATCTATGTGGTATAGACTTTTTTGCCTCTGGCTTTACTTTGCCATCTTCTTCTGACGTCACGGTCTTAGTTTTTGGGTCATCCGTAGCAACTGTAGCTAGCTTATCTTCTGGCTTTTTTTCTTTCGCTATCTCTGACAATATTTGCTCTACTTGATTAGGCTCTTTCGGCTGCTGTACTGCCTCTAAATCATCAACTAGTGAATTAACATTTTGCTTTTCATCAGTAGCATTAGGCAATACTTCTTCAGTATGTGTGGAGCGTGAAGCCATCAAATTTGCCTGGTTGATTTGGTATATTTTAGTACACAGTTCGTCATAAATTTCTTCACTTAAGTCATAGTCTTTATGTGTAAAACCAGCTTTACAAAAAGCATTACACATATCTTTGACAAAGCTGTGCAGTTTCTGATTCATAGAACTAGCGCCATTATCTCCGTTAACTATGCTCAAGGATATAATATTAAGCATGAATTCGCTCTTAAAAGATAATTTTTTGGTCTTAACTAATTTC
>JANPII010000053.1:0-7121 GCA_031424915.1 Pseudomonadota bacterium | reverse complement strand
AAGTGGCATCAACTTAAGGATTTCAGCAAAGTGTTTATGTTTAATAGTTAGAATGCCACAACGTGACTAGCCTTATTCCCTTTATGTGCCACAACTTCATTAGCTTCTTTTACATTGCATGACAAGCCTTGCAACTCGCTTTGCAAATTCTCTATATGACTACTTCCCACCATAAATACAGTATTATACCCGTGCTTAGATAGCATCGATATGGTATTCGACATGTAACTCTGGGGGTGCTAAATTATCAGTGCGAGAGCGTTTAGGAAGAGGCTGTTTTTGCTTGCTATCAGGAGTGTGTCTTTTCATTTTTTAGTACTAAGATTGGTTATTATGTATAAACATGAATCTGATAATGCCAAAAATAAGTTAATATTTTATTACAAACTGTCTGCGGTTTTTGTCAATGGTGAAATATTTATTTACCTCTTAAGAAAACTAGCTAATATATTGTTGCATATACAATATAAATTGATATACTTTAAATAGGTAGGCTGCAAGCAAATTCTTGGAGCATATCATGAAACGCACTACAACTGATACTAACAATGGCCATTTGACTAAAAAATGCAGAACTGCGAAGAAAGAGTATAATGCTAAGGAAGAGACAAGTAGCAGTATAGCTTTACTGAAAGCTATAGATAATGGCAGCATTGTAGAGGTACAGGATATTCTAAACCGTGCTTATAGTTATAATATCCTGACAAACATAGTAGAGGACGATGTAATAAAGCAATGCAGTCCTCTGTCTTGTGCTCTTAGTTTCTATAAAGAGGGTGATGACATCCCTGAAATCACAAAAAAGTTCCTGCAAGTGTCAAAAAGCGGCACAAAGAAGGATCTAGAAGGCCCGGAATTCCTACGTATACGTGGAGCAGCAACAATTACAGGTTTTTTACAAGGTGATTATATCTATCCCTATGACAATTTTAAATATTTAAAGAAACATTATCTAAACAAAGTCTATACCAGTAGATCAATAGAGGCCTTAGAGAAAACTTTCGATATAAGTATAGACTTCGACCCTAATGAATATATGAAAGCATATGAGCAAAACCTAAAAGAGTGCGGGCAACAGCATATTCAGCTCTAGGTGTAAGACCACGGTAGGAAAAGTTTTATAAGCATTCACCTGCTTGTACCAAGTTTAGGGAATAAGTGAGCATTCAAAGCAGCTGTTAAGCGGTGTTTACCTGTGCTATCTCCAAGCCATTAATTGTCTTAAGTATGTCATGTACCAAAGGGTGCTCGCGTAGCTGTTCCTTTGCAGCAGCAGAACGCACCTCCACTTGCTGGTGCAAGGTCGGCTGTATGCCATCAGTATCAGAGGGTAGGATCTCAATAGCCCAGTTTTGCCCTGTTATTTTCTGCAAAAAATCTCGTAGGGCTATCACCAAAGTCTTAGGGGCGGAGGGCAATAATCCTAGCTTAATATGCCCATGGGCAATATCTATAGGATATATCTCACTCATAACCTGGTGATACAATATCATTTCATGATTTGCCAAACACAGATTAGCTATATCTTGTAGAGTAACTATATCACCTTCTTTCGATTCTTGAGGCGCCACATTAATATTTACCGCAATAGGTTCTAAAGGCTGAGTGGATACTGCAGGGCTTGGAATTGTGGACGGCATATCATTTCCTGCAACCAAACTTTCTAGTGAAGGCATAGTACTGCAATATGCTATACGGATCAGCACCATTTCCAGCGCAGCCATGGGCTGGACCGCACTACGTACTTCTTCGTACCCTCGTAATAACATCTGCCAAGTTCGTGCTAGATAAGATGTAGGTAAAGTATCTGCCAACTCTTTGGCAGATATTAGTTCTTGTTCGGTAGATTGAGGCAATGCCCCTGCGCCTGCTGCTTTAATACGCGATATGCGGTGCACTACCTCCAATAAATCTTGTATAAGTAACACCGGGTCTGCTCCATTTATATGCAATTTCTCAGTGAGCGCTAAAGCTGCAGCTATGTTACCTGTACTTACTTCATGAAACAGCGCATAAACCTGGTTGTAATCCACCAATCCTAACAAGGCCCTGACGGTAGCTTCCGTCAGCAGTGTGCCCTCATTACTTGCAATAGCTTGGTCTAGTATCGACAGTCCATCTCGTACTGACCCACTTGCTGCTGCTGCAATTATTCTTACAGCCGAATCTTCAGCACTATACCCTTCTTGCTCTAAAATTCGCTTATAATGGTTACTTAGCTCTTCTACACTCACCCTCTTAAGATCGAAACGCTGACATCGAGATAAAATAGTCACAGGAATCTTGCGGATCTCAGTAGTAGCAAAAATAAATTTTACATGCGCTGGTGGTTCCTCCAACGTCTTAAGCAGAGCATTAAAGGCGTTATTAGACAGCATATGCACTTCATCTATGATATATACTTTATAGCGAGACGATAGCGGACCGTAACGTGCATTTTCTATAAGTTCACGAATATCTCCAACTCCAGTGTGGCTGGCTGCATCAATCTCTAGAACATCTTGATGTCGATCATCTGCAATAGCAGTACAATTAACGCATACCCCACAAGGCTCAATAGTAGGCTGCTGCAGTGTATTATCAGCGCCTATACAATTCAAAGCACGGGCAATTATGCGGGCAGTAGTAGTCTTGCCCACCCCACGTATACCAGTAAGCACAAAAGCATGGGCAATACGCCCCGTCTGCAAAGCGTTACGCATTGTAGTCACCAAAACCTCCTGCCCAATCATATCAGCAAAAGTGCTAGGGCGGTACTTACGCGCCAATACCTGATAATGTTTGGCCTCAGCCTTATAGGTGCTAGCAGGGGCTTCGTCTGTCTCAAAAAGTGGGGACTGCATATTATGAAAACCTAGTTTTATGGGTAAGTGTATACTACCACAACCTCACCATGCTTGCAATTAGTTGCAAATTAAAGGTAGCATGAAAATATAATTACATTGCATAGGGTCTTTAGTTATGTCAAATCGTGGGTTTACGCTTGTGGAGTTATCTGTAGTAATGATTGTAATTGCAGCAATAGTAAGCGCTATCTTTTTAGCCAGTAACATTATAATGCAAGCTAAAGTGCGACGCTTGGTGATAGAAATGAACCAATACCAAACGGCTATAGATAATTTTCGCGACCAGTATCATGCTGTACCCGGTGACTTTGCTCAAGCTTTTAATATATGGGGCACGCAATGTGCCGCTTCTGCTGCTGCCTGTAATGGCAATGGCAATCATATTATAGAATGGAGCAATTCTACTACTGGAGTTGAATCTTTGCTAGCTTGGAGGCATCTTACATTAGCGCAGTTAATACCGGGAAGCTACCCTGGTAGTGCAACTGTTAGTGGGCAGTCTGATATTGGCATCAACATCCCCTCCTCTATTTTTAGCGGAGCAGGGGTGGAGCTTTATACTCAAGCTACTACACCCTCAGGAAATCAAGGATTGAGCATGCAAATTGCAGGAGCTACAGCTAATTCTTGGGCAAATAGTGCAAATGTTATGACACCAAAAGAGGCAATGGCAGTAGATATTAAAATAGATGATGGAGTAGGTAAAACCGGGTCCATACAAGGCTTTAATAGCGGCAGCGCCAACACTTGTATAGGTACAGATAATCTAAATTATAATACCTCACTGTCACAGCGCGTCTGCTTTATTCGTTTTGCACTCATATGGCCTTGAAATTCTAAATCCTTAAGTTGGCACCACTTGCGTTAACAGGCGCTATATCCCCAATCTTTTATGAAGTGAGTATTATACCCCCTACTTTATTACCAATAATACCAGCAAGGGTTACTGTGACTACCGCAAAGATAGCAAGTATTGCTATTGCTTCCTGGTTGTTAGCCAACATTTTTAATAGCTCAGGGTATATCAATGCTGTACTGGAATTTGCCTCTAGCACCGCTCCTATACTAAGCCCTATTGTTGCAGTAGTAGCAAACCCTAATCCCACATAAATTGGCTTGAAGCTTTCCACTTTTTGTACTTTGGCCTTTAGATCTGCCTGCTTTTGAGTCAATTGCTCATCTTTCTTATTCAACTCACTTTTTAGACTTTCTACCTCTTGGGCTTTGGCCTGTAGATCTACCTTCTTTTGAGCCAATTGCTCATCTTTCTTACCCAACTCACTTTTTAGACTTTCTACCTCTTGGGCTTTGGTCTGTAGATCTGCCTTCTTTTGAGCCAATTGCTCATCTTTCTCACCCAACTGATCTTTTAGACTTTCTACCTCTTGGGCTTTGGCCTGTAGATCTGCCTGCTCTTGAGCCAAGTGCTCATCTTTCTCACCCAACTGATCTTTTAGACTTTCTACCTCTTTTTCTAGCTGTACTATTTTCTCTTGATCCAACCTTAGTTTCTGCTCTTGATAACGGAGCTTACTTTGTATCTCTTCCCATAATTCTTCTTTACCTTCTGGCGGAGTTTCTTTCATGAGCTCTTGCTCATAATCTAATATGGCCTGATTAGCATGATTATAATTCAATGCAAGCTTCCGCGCTGTTGTACCATATCTCTCTAGCTCTATATCTAAGGTTCGTGCAGCTCCATGATCCAATAAATTACGAACCATTTGGTAATCATCAAGTTCTATAGCAAGACCTAGGGGACTATGAATCCACCTTTGATCTTCAAGTTCTATAGCAAGGCCCAGAGGAGGATAAATCCATTTTTTATCTTCGCAATATCCCTCTAAGTCTATATTTTTGCAGGCCAGCAGCATGTGAAATATAGGATAACTTTTGGAGATAATAGCATATTCCAAGGCATTATAATCCTGCATGTTACGTTCATTGACTAGCACTCCTTTTTCAAGCAAAGCTTCTACTATCTTATCCTGACCTATCCTTACTGCTGCGATTAAAGGGGTGTCACCATTTATATCTCTATAATTTAAGGCTCCTTCAGCTATAAATTGGTTATTAAGAATAAGCTCCAGCACCTGTTTTGTATCGTTTTCTTTTATATATTGATGCAGCTGTGTCTTTGCTCCAATTTTCTTCAGGTTCCTCCGCAGATAACTACTACCTGGGTTTAAGTAATTCTTCTTCAGGTATTCTTCGGCTAGCTCCTTTGTGATCGCCCCAGCATCAACAAATAGCTTTACCGTTTCTAGATTGCCGGTCTCTAAAGCAAGATATGCTGCCGTTTGCTGCTCATCATTAGGGATATCAGCTCTGGCGGGAAAATTTAGTAGTTGCTCCACAAAAGCTAGATGGTAATTTTTCACTGCATAATGCAATAAAGTATTACCTGTCTCATCTTGTACATCGGGATAAAACATCGTAAGACTGGATCCATATTCAGGAGCCGAAGGTACTAATTTTGAATTTATTAATTTCCAGTTTCGCCCGAATGTAAGGAAAGATGGGGCATCGCAATTTCCCTGAACCTCGCCTATAATGGTTATTTCACCTAAGCCTAATTTCCCTTTAGAAGTATCTTTAAGATATGGATATTGCACCTTCTCACCATATTTTGCTTTTACCAATGTAAATAATTGCAAATATCTATCAGTTACCTGTGGAAGAAGAGGCTTCCCATCTTTTATTTGCATTAACATGCGCTCAGTTTGTAAGCGTAAACCATTTGTTAGAAACTTTGATAATACCCTTTCCGCAAAACCATTATCTGACCAAGACTTTACTGACTCCCTACCCAATACTTCATTAATATCATTATAAACACAGGTCCGCAGGTTAAACGTCGTCACTACATGCAAACGTGCTAATAAATGCCACTGTTGCTCTATTGCAAGCTGCGACAAATCTATTGTATGATTACACTCATTTAATAGTATTAATGCATCTTGGAAAACGTGCAAATGCTCCCCTCCTTTTTTAATTCCTTCTAAGCAGGCTTGTTTGAACACTTTAATTTTTGCAGCTTCTTTAGTGTTTAAGTAATTTCGCAGCTTATGATATGTAGTGTCTAGGTTTTCACTATGTAGCTGCATAAATTTACTCAAAGCCTTAGGGGTAAGAGCATCCATTACTCTATCATCATTCGCAGTAATGACATGTTGTAGGATCTCAAAGCATACGTTATTATCCTGATATAGCCCAAGGACTAACTTCTCTAAAATATTTTCATCCTCTGAATATAGTAGCGCCCTTTGATCCAGCAACAATAGTGCTATTTCTGTCTTCCTTGTCTTTATCTCTTCCTCTATCAAAGGATCAATTGACGGCTTCGGTAAAAATTCATCTTCGACCAATTCCAAAAGCAATTGGCTTTTTTGATCTATAGCTAGGGCTTTAGCATACTCTTTGATCTTACATATGATCCAAGCTCTTAGATCCTCTGCCCCCATATCCTCTCTCATCTTAAGGTACCAATGGATGTTAGATTCTATTATTTTGCTTTCACTCTTTAGAAACTCAAGTAAGGAGGCTTTAGCTGTTTTACCGGTACTTTTCATTGTCTATCTGATGGAATTATAATACTGTGATTTTCATTATACTCTAATATGCCAATTAATTCAATGGCATTACCCATGAAATATCCTTACTTCAAGGGTAATGCTCTAATATATGAACAAAATAAAGAATTAAGCTGATAGCTAACCTTACGTAAGGGTTTCTTACCTCTAATACCAAGTCTAGAAAATAAGTGCACAGCAAGAATTTTTGAGGAATTTTGGCATGTCATTTGAGACGCCTGTATTCAAATACTGGCGCGAAAATGGTAAAATTACCAAAAAGGCTTCAAGTGTATAGTTATTTCTTAGATTTGGTATTATCCTCCCTCCATTTACACCCACGTTGTAGGGCAACACGCGACTTATATATAACATAATTTGGATCCATTTCAGCAAGGGTACAGATGTGCACAAAGTCATCTGATCGTCCCCTTAACCATTTCAGCGCTTGTCTTTTATGTAATTTATGGCTCGATTTTTTGGATTTAGATGCCGCATCCATTAATGCTTGTGTAATAACTGCACGCCATAGTGCTCGAGTTGCACGGGATTCTAGATTATGGCAAACCTCATTGTCGGTATTTTCATTTAAGTCAAATTGTGAGCTAAGTCTTTGATTTTGCATGCTTTTTACCACCGATAAGTTGTTGGGGGCCGCGATCGACGTCGCTAGGACCCAAAGGAGCATATTACAGTGTTCAAT
>JANPII010000052.1:0-3853 GCA_031424915.1 Pseudomonadota bacterium | reverse complement strand
AAGCATATAGATCGTACGCTCTTAGGAGATATAGTCTTTTCTGATACTACGCGGCTTACAATATTAGAAAGTATATTACATCCTAAGGTTAGTAAGATGAGATGGGAAAAGATTAATTGGCTGCATCAGCGCAGCAGAAGGTCTATTATAGTTGAAGTCCCATTGTTTTTTGAGCGTACTAGCCTTGAAGAAAGGCATAAGTACAATTTAGTAGCAGCAGCAGTTTGTGCAACTGAAATACAAAAGTCCCGCGCTATGTCACGAAAGGGCATGACTATAACAAAATTTAATGCTATCATGGCCCAACAAGAAGAAGAGCGAAGGCGGTATGCTGATCTTGTGATTGAAACGGACTCTAGCAAACAACATGTATTTAAGCAGATACGAAAGGTAGTAAATAATGGAATTAAGAGAAATTGTATTAGATACGGAAACCACCGGCCTTTCTACACGGCAAGGTCATAGGGTAATTGAAATTGGTTGTGTGGAAATAATTGGTGGGGTTATTACCGGCAATCATTACCACACCTATGTTAATGCTCGACGTGATGTTCCAGACGAAGCCTATAAGGTGCATGGTATTTCTGCTGAATTTTTACAAGACAAGCCGGTGTTTCCTTTAATAGCTAGGGATTTTCTTCAGTTTATAAATACTAGTAATTTAGTAATCCACAATGCCGCATTTGACTTAAGTTTCTTAAACCATGAATTGGGATTACTAGGTGAGACTCCTATTGAAGGTAATCGCGTAACTGATACTCTTATGATGGCGCGGAAACGCTTTCCCGGTTCACCAGCAAGTTTAGATGCTCTATGTCAACGCTTTAATATAAGTCTTAGTAAGCGTGATAAACACGGAGCATTGGTGGATGCAGAGTTAACTGCCATGGTCTATTTATGTCTGCGGGCGGATGGTAAGCAGGTTAAGCTAGGGTTTGATCAGGTTGCTGTCCATAAAGAACAAAAAGATGTACGCCCAGCACGTCTTTTTGCTGCCTCTGCTGATGAGGTACAGCAGCATCAGCAGCTAATTAAGCGTATTCCTAATGCGTTATGGAAAGAAGCAAAGTAAAGGCCATATGGCTAAGAAAAAACAAAAAATAGAGCCTGTTACAAAGTTTGTCAGTATAAGACGATGGTTATGTCCTGCTGTAGGATTAAAGTATATATTAATAGCTGTTGTTTGGGTTATTTCCATTGCTATTGCCTTCATAATTGCATACACCCAAGATTTGCCAGACGTTAGTGAGCTTAATAATATTATTAAGAAGCCAAGCATTACCATACGTACTGAGGATGGAACGGTGCTCGCTAAGTATGGTGATATATATGGAATTGATTTAAAAGAGTGTCCCCTACACTTAAGCCAAGCATTATTGGCTACTGAGGATCGGCGCTTTTATTCACACCACGGTGTTGATATTTGGGGTACAATACGTGCGTTATATGCCAATTATATGGCAGGATATGCGGTACAAGGAGGCAGTACTATCACCCAACAGTTGGCTAAGATTACTTTTTTAACTTCAGAAAAAAGCTGGAAAAGGAAAATTCAGGAGGCGTTGCTAGCTTTTAATATAGAACGCAAGTATAGCAAATCCCAAATTATGATGACTTACTTAAATCGCGCTTATTTTGGGCGTGGGGTTTATGGAGTTGATGGGGCAGCACACTATTATTTCGGCAAATCAGCTACAGGATTAAATTTATATGAAGCTGCGATATTAGTAGGAATGCTTAAATCACCCAATCGTTATTCCCCTTCTAATAATTATGACCTTTCCATAACGCGTGCAAAACAGGTGCTATTTAACATGAGAGCAGTTGGGTATATAAGCCAAAGAGATATATTTTATGCACAGCCCCCGCTACCTCTTGCTTATGGCCAAGCACGCGGTGCTTTAAGCAACCCATACTTTACCGATTATGTATTGGAAGAATTGCAAGAGCGGCTTGGTAGTATTCGTCGTGATGTAGATATATATACCACATTGGATATGCCGCTACAGCAGGCTTTAGAAGCATCATTACAAACGGTGATGCGTAACAAGCCCAAGATGTACAAAGTAGATGAAGCCGCAGCAGTGGTATTAGGTCCTAATGGCTCATTGCTTGCTATGATGGGAGGTACATCTTACCAAAAAAGCCAATTCAACCGCGCTACCCAGGCACTTAGACAGCCTGGGTCTGCTTTCAAGCTATTTGTCTATCTTGCAGCTTTAGAGTATGGATATAATCTTGAGACGCTTGTAGAAGATAAACCCATTACCATTAAAGGGTGGTCACCACATAATATTAATCATCGTTATGCTGGTCAAATGACCCTAGCCACTGCTTTTGCTAAATCCACTAACACTGTGGCTGTGCAGCTAACTGCGCAATTAGGCCAAAGTAGGGTAATAGAGATGGCGCGTCGGTTAGGTCTTACCTCGCCGCTGGCTAAAGTTCCAAGCATTGCATTAGGTACTAGTGAAGTTACTCTATTGGAACTGACAGGAGCATATGCTCATATTACTAATAATGGTAAATCCTTACGTCCATTTGCTATCACCAAGGTAGTAGATGCTAATAACAAGTTGCTTTATAAACGTAGCAACGTCACAGGACCTACAGTGTTGACTGCTACTGTGAATAATAATATGCGACAATTGCTACGTGGTGTCATTACTAATGGCACAGGTAAAGCTGCGGAGGCACCTGGAGAAATCATTTTAGGCAAAACTGGAACTAGCCAAGCTCATAAAGATGCTTATTTTGTAGGGAGCTTAGAAGGAAAAAGGCCGATTACCGTTGGAATTTGGGTCGGCAATGATAATAATAGTCCTACTCATAATATGGTGGGTGGGGGTTTGCCTGTATCTATATGGCGTAATTTTATGCTACGCAGTGGCTTAATTTTAGGTTATAAAAATGATATATCATTACCAAGCGGTAATGCTTTTGCAATTTTGCAAAATGGGGAGCAATAAATGGAACATCATGAATACCTAATCTCTGACCTAGATGAGCTCAAGGTATTGACGCGTCGGTTCGCTAGTTGCTTAACTATTGGTGATATAATCTGCCTTGAAGGGGAGATGGGAGTTGGTAAAACAGCTTTTGCTAAGTATTTAATTGCCGCATTGATGGAAGCTAACGATAATGAGGCAATAGAAAGCATTGTTGCTACAGTTTCTAGCCCAACTTTTAATATAGTGCATACCTATGGCCCACCACCAATATGGCATTTTGATCTCTACCGCATTCACACGATAGAAGAAGTATATGAATTAGGGCTGGAGGAAGCTATAGCCTGTGGCATCACTATTATTGAGTGGCCTCAGATTGCCTATCCGCTTTTGCCACCTAGTCTGATTATGCTGCAGTTCAGCTTTGGTGCTACTTTAACTGAACGTAAGATCAGAATATTGAAAAAAGTTATGTAAGGGTTCACGCGAGTGGTGTCAACTTAAGGATTTCGTATTCTTTCACGTCCTGACCCTAAAGTAATATTATAGCGCACAGCAACTGTCTCCCCGTGGCTTGAACACGGGGTCCATACAGGCTATAAATGAGACTTTGGAATGGATACCGCGATCAAGCAGCAGGTACGACAGCTGGAAGACATGAAATGCACATTTATAGGGCCTAAACCATCACAAGTAACATCAATACTTCACCAGCATTGTTACCAACACTAAAAAGGCCAGGTACACCTGGTTGAGGCTGCTACCTACTTCTTCTGATCATGATCTGCGAGGAACATCCTGAGGATAGCAATCTCTGCAGGAGTTACCTCGTTATCCACCACACCAGGATCATCAATATCTGCGTTCTGCCAAAACGGTATTAGCTTTGCTACTAAATTACCAAA
>JANPII010000051.1:0-2136 GCA_031424915.1 Pseudomonadota bacterium | reverse complement strand
GTATAGCCAAGTAGTAGTATAAGCTTCACGTCTTTGATATTCTGGTTTCCATATACTACAAATTAGATCCAGATTAACAGGTACACGGGCCATTTCCCACAAAGCTATATTAGATCTAAGAAATTCTAATATTCCTTTGCCAACTAAAGGATAAAATTTATATACGTAACTCTTGATATTTTCCTCTGTGAAGCCTATAGCTTCTATGCACTTGTCAAAGATGCCATCTAATCCCTCTAACTCATTAGCTCCTATATTACGTGAAGTAAGTATAACATTAGCTCCGCTTCTTATAAGCAGATGTTGTATCATTTGCTTAAGGCCTGTGTACTCATTCAAGTGATGCGCTACCTCATCATACCCATCTAATATAAATAACATTCTTTCTTGATGCTGTAGTATGTACTCTTCAATTGTTTCTACAGAAGGCTCTATAGAAGGAGTCATGCAATTTTCCTTAATAATATATGCTAGGCTAGGAAAAACACTAGGATTACTATAGCGTGCTATTAATTGGCTTAGGGATAATGTTATAACTGCTTGAAACTGATCATGCCATAGACAATTGTCTCGCCATTGTTTCACAATATATTTGCATAATGTGCTCTTCCCCGCGCCAGCCATACCATATAGGAAAACTTTTTTAGTTGCTTTCCTTGCATCATCTAGCGCGAATATAGTATCTAATTTAATACGCGCCGCATTGTAATTGGAGGTATCTTCGCATCGTTACTGTCATTACCAGGCATCCCTGTACTTATTCCTTGGTGTTGAGAGTCAGGTATTAACTCCAAATTAATATCTGCCTCAGTAATACTATACTTCTCACTCGTTACGAATCTTCTTAGCTTATTGTATTTAGCTTTCTTATAAAACTCGCGTAGTTTTGCTGCTATATCTCCTGTGTTATTGTGCATTTTTGCCTCCTTTAATCGAACTTTCATACATTGTCTGTTATCATAGTGCCTTTTTAAAGGCACTATGATATGGGGTGCTAAACTATACCGCCAGCTCACGTAGCACAGGCGCTATAGTCTCTAGTAGTAGCTTAGTGCTAACGTGCAGAGTAGTAAGTGGAGTTTCATACTCTTCTTGACGCAGAATGAATCCTGGGTACTCTCGCTTATAGTAATCTGCAAACTTCTGATACTCCGCATTGCCAGCAAAAGCCAAGTGCAAGCGTGTACTATAATCTGTATTACCACGATACTGTGCTTGTGCTTGCGAAGTATTAATTCCAGCCTTACGTACAAGTCTTTTCTCTAATGCGTCACCTCCTAAATCTATCTCTGCATAAGGAACGTTTAGTCCGGTAGCTAGGTCCTGCATCATCTTGCCAAACCAACCACTTTTATGCTCTGCCAATAACGGTTTAATTTGCTCATTGAGCATTTTGCTATCCATAGCAATAACCGCTTGCTTAGCCGCTTGGTCATAGGCATCCTGCTCAATTAAAAACCCAGGGTATTTCATGCTGTAGTGCTGTATAAATCGCTGGTGATCTTGAGCTGTGGCAAATTGCAAAGTAAGCTTAGTATTCCCACTCTCTATATCTCTTTCTATGATAGCCCCATCTTGAGGTTTGTATAAACCAGCCATTGCTACTAACACTTGTGCTGCGGAGGTATTAACTTCTTGCATTTCGCAGTCTAACTCTTGCATCAGCTTAGCAAGTATTGAATCATGGGAGTATATAGGAGTAGGCTGCGTTTGGGCAGAAGGTGACACAGTATGATTGGATGAATTCTGTTTAGTAGCTGCTTGTCTAGCTGTTTCTACTAATTTCTTATATTCTTCAATCGTATCTTTAAGTGCACGGTTTGGTAGCAGTTTATCGCTCATCTGTTGCCGATTAACTGGGCTACAAATTTTGTTATTCCGTACTAGTCTCATAATCTCTGTACGTTCATAAGTATAGCCATCCTCGGCTATTACAGGGTCAACCATAATTTCTTTTGTAATAGGGCAAAGAAAATGGTTGGGTGCAGTCTCACTGGCTGAATTTAACATAGGATCCTCCTTATAAGATTAATGCGGTTGAATAAGTTTATGTAGCATTTTGATATAAGAAGAAAGACAACTTAGCCAAAATAACCACCTCCACTTGAACCGTATTCTTGCTGCACTAAAAGTCAA
>JANPII010000050.1:0-7327 GCA_031424915.1 Pseudomonadota bacterium | reverse complement strand
GCAAGTATTTGAATACAGGCGTCTCAAAGATATGCCAAAATTCCTCAAAAATTTTCAAGTGTGCACTTATTTCCTAAACTTGGTATAATTGCTCCAAGGCAAAAACATACTCTCTTATATCTCATGTTTTGGCCCTGCCCTTTAATAATAAAAAGGGCTTGAGATGTTAGCCGAAACATGTTAGCATCCCTAACTACTTGCTGTAAGAATAATAGTGAATGAGGAAACAAATGTCGCGTAGATGTGCTTTAAGTGTTGAAAAAGGAGTGTTGAGTGGTAACAAGGTATCACATTCTAACCGCAAAACTAGAACTCGGTTTTTACCCAACTTGCAGAAGTTTTCTCTAGTGAGTGATGTATTGGGCGAAACTGTGCGCTTGCGTGCTACACCTAATAGTATACGTAGTGTTGAGCATAATGATGGCCTGGATAACTACTTACTGACTACCCCAGATCGTTTGTTGAGTGCAGAAGTAAGACGCTTAAAACGCCGTGTTCAGCAGGCAGTAGCACAAAGCAGCTGCTAATTAATCATATACCCTCTAGCTTAGAGAATTTCCGAGTAAAGAGGTATAGCGCCGCCGTAGCACAGTGGTAGTGCACTTCATTGGTAATGAAGAGGTCGCAGGTTCGATTCTTGCCGGCGGCACCATCTTTTGAAAAGGCTAACTTTCTTCCAGATGATATTCTGGTGATGCCTGGTATTTGGCTTCTAATTTATCCATAGCAGTGTATTCGTTCACGTTGCTGTCCACAAAAGTAATATTATAGCACACCGCAACTGTCGCACCATAGCTTGGACCACGGGGTCCATACAAGCTACAAATGAGGCTTTAGAATGGATACTGCGATCAAGCAGCAGGTACGACAGCTGAAAGACATGAAAGTTTCGCTGCAAAGTGTTTAAAGTGTACGCAAGGCCTTTGGCAGCGCGCTCTCAAAAAAAAGGGGGGCAGTAGAGCGCGCTTATTTACGCATGGCACACGCTTTTGCTCGTGCCATAAACACTTTGCTAAATTTCCTTAAGTTGATACTAGTAGATGTCAATCAATCATGGCTTCAGTAGCAGCGGGCCAGAAAGTGAAGGTCGCAGGTTTGATTCTTGGGCACTATTTTTCTGCATGAAGCTCGCTGATTCTATGCTAGCCATTTGAAGATTGGCATGGTATATATAGCGTACAAGTTATGTTTATGGTAGCAATATGAAAAGTCATAATAAGGTTATGCTCACGATTTTAGCGTTTGCGCTTTGTGGTTGTAGCGGTGATATTAAATCAACTTTAGGAATGCAGAAGTCAGCGCCTGATGAGTTTAGTGTAACAGCTGCTTCGGCCCTTACTATGCCTCCAACTTTTGAATTGCCTACACCTGGTGAAAAAGCAAACCATCCTGCCCTTACGACCCCTTCAAGTTTGACGGCAACTGAAGTAGAGTTTTTAGCTATGATTGATGCGCATAGCGTGCGTTCTAATAGTGACATTAAATCTACAATTGATGATGATATGCAGAAACGTAAAACTGCAAACAAGGGGATTATTCGTCGTACTGTACAGAAGTTAAATACTAATACTGAAGCTAAATCGATAGATCCAGAAAAAGAGAAGCTGCGTATTGAGCACAATCAAGCTACTGGTAAGGAGATAAATGAGGGTGAAGTTGCGCTTAAGCCTGATGGGTCTTCTACCCTAGAGAAGTTGTTAGGCAACTAATACCAACTCTCAGCTAAAAGATTACATCGTTGCTCCTCGCTCATGTAGATTTCACTACACATCGCTCCTCGCTCCTTTTACTGTTTTAGCTGAGAGTTGGTATAAAACCAAGCTTAGGAAATAACTATACAGTTGGAGCGGCGCCTTTTTGGTAAATTTACTATTTATTAATTATACTGCGGTATGCTAATTCATAGTAAAGAATATATGACGGCCGAGTATGAGGATCTTACAAAAATTAGTTGCATCACTTTTATTTCCTACGGAGCATTTTGATTGGTATGCAAAAAGTGGGTACAAAGATTTTTGGGCCTATTTTGAGGCACAAAAGGTAAATACTGAGCTTCGGCCTGGATGGAATGGGATTGCAGCAGAGCAGGGAACTTTACAAAGCCAAGGAAGAGAGAAGCATAACATAGATGTGCTTATGCTAAAGCCTGAGGCCTATATTAGCCAAAACAAGCCAGGACATGATTTAAATGTTCTTAATTTCTTTGGTAGAGCTGAATATTATGAATCTTGCTTTTGTACTATGTTACTGCAAGCTCACGCAACGGGTGCAACAATGTATGCTTTTAATCCTGCTGGTTTAGGGGGTAGTGAAGGTCAGACCGAGGCATTATATGATTTGATAAATGATGGTATAACGGTGGTAAATACTCTATTTAGGCAGGGTATACATCCTGATAAGATGATATTTCAAGGCCATGGCCTGGGATCTATAGTGCAAGAAGCAGTAGCACAGCATTTTGCACAAGTATGTGGAATTAAAATCCGGCAAATTAACACCAATTCCTTTCATTCTATATATGAGATGCTGGTAAGCACATATGGTATAGATGATCATTTTAAGAAAGCTCTAGCTAAGCTATTGCAACTTATCGGTTGGGAAATAGCGCTTGAATTTGCTGTCGATCCATACCATTGCTATATGCAGCGTACTGCTACTAGCAAGAAGTTATATATCTCTACAGGGCAAGCACATGAGTTAGTACGATGGCGTTGGCTAGAGAAGCATGCCCAAATGCAAGTGACAAGCGGTATTCATAAGCATCCTGAGGAATGCTACTTGTTTGAACTGAAATCTACTATGCAGTCAAAAGGTCAGGATGTTACTGCGTATGACTTCATCAACGAATATTTGAGCCTGTCTAATGCTTATGTTAAAGCGCATGGACAAAATTTAACAAAGCTACAAGCTCCATATATTGAGCAACAAAAGGTTACAGAAGAACATGTAGAACAAGATGTAGCAGCTGCCATGGAGCATCTTTATTCCAAAATAGCCCAACATGATGCGGCTCAACCTGCACTAGATCCTATACGCCAGAAGATACTAGAGGCAGGTAGGCACACTGTCGCACAGCATTTTATAACTTCGTGACTCTTATTAACCCGAACTGTGTTTGAGAGTAAGGTATGGAGCACTTAAAAGTGGCCATTATAGGGTCATTGCGCGACCACGTAGTGGTCGCGGCAATCCAGAAACATTAAATATTTGCTGGATCACCACACCCCGAAGGTGTTCGTGATGACATGCGAAACCTGTCTCCCCGTGGCTTGGGTCTATACAAGCTATATCTGTAATGTGCTCGGCTCTACGGTTTTATGTTTTTCTAATATTATGGCAGGCTGTATTGCATGGGCGGTAAAATCATCGCCATATTTATCTGCAACTTCATTTTTTTCCTTATCTTCTGCCATTTGCTTTTGCTGTTCAGTAATAGCTAAATTACGTACAGCTGTAAGTAACTGGTTAGCTGTAATATCGCTGCCACCGGCTTGTAATGTATGTTGAAGCTTTGTATTCATTGCATCACTATCTAACGAAACCCATATCTTCCTAAGGCCTTTCTCATCAGTGGTGGTTGGTAGATAATCATGTACCCCATCGGTCATGCCAATTATAATGGTATCTATAGGCAACTCTTCATGAGTTTGTTTATAAATACTCTCAGGTTCATATGTCCTCAGGGCCATCTTGCCCCTCATGTTTATGGTACCTCCACCTACACATGGGTTGCTCCTGTTTGCTGGAGCTAAAGTAGTCCATTGTTGTCTAGATGGTGAATATCCAACTAGCATGCAATCCCCAACGTTTACTACGTCCACATGTAACGTATTATTTGATGTCGTTTCCGCTTTATAATAGCAAAGTGAGGCGTTGGCCGTGCCGTCTGCATCTACCTCTTTCTGTACTTCATCGCTAATTTGGTTGATTAGCTCAATACTAGAAATAGGCTGGGTGTTAGTAGATATCTTCTCTATAGCAATTCTTACGGCTGCTTTTGAGGCTCGGGCAATATTATTTTGCTCTTCTTCATTTGAAGAATGCCCACAGCCATCAGCAATGGCCCCATATACAGCTTTTTTATCATTCCTTACCGATACTAGACTGGCATCAAGCACTGTAGTTTCAGTGCTGTTTTTGCCTGGTTCAGTAAAAGTGCTGCCCATCATTGAAGCAACTGCCGTTTCGCCTTTTATAGGTATATATTGAAAAGCATCTACTGCTTCAAGATCTATAGGTTGTGCTTTAGCAGGATATGCATTATCCAAGACAACAATTTCAAGATTAAGATCTTGTGTAAGGGAGGGATCTATTTCAGAATCTTGTGGAGTGACTTTATCAGATCTAGACGCGATGTATTGATCTACACCAAAACCAGCTCCTGCTCCTATAGCTGCTAGCAACACTGCTGCAATCGCAACAGTACAATAGGGAAGTGCTACATTGATTGATGCCAATGTATTAAAGGCATTAAAATATAAATATTCTTGACCATAGGCTTGCAGTATTGGAAATAAAACGCCTATAGCTGTGGCTGATAAAACTGGTAACCCAACCCCTCCTATAATGGTGGCTCTATATTGTGGCCATGCAAAATCTATTTTATTCTCTGGGTTTTCTTCATAAGATTTGGAGTTGTCCATGCTATATTTAGAATTAATTAAGTACTAAGTTATTATAGTATCAATAAATGTTAATTGCAACTGGATATGTTATGATTTGCTAATATCCCTGTAACCCATAGCAGCTGAAATGAAGGAGATAAATAGGGGATGCGGCTCAAATGGGCGTGACTTCAGCTCTGGGTGGAACTGCACACCGATAAACCAAGGATGTGGCTTGAGCTCAATGATCTCTGTTAGTGCGCCATCAGGAGACATGCCGCTGAAGCGCACTCCTACTTCCTCGAATTGGGCTTTATAGTTGATGTTAAACTCATAGCGGTGGCGGTGACGTTCCTGGATATCGACGGAGTTATAAATCGTAACCACTAAGCTATCTTTTTGTAACACACAAGGATAGGCTCCTAAGCGCATGCTGCCGCCTAAGTCACCGCCAGCTTGGCGCAACTGTCGATAGTCATCTTGGTACCAGCTTTCCATTAGATCGATGATATTAGTGCCATCCTCGTCAAACTCACCGGAAGTAGCATCGGCAATACCAAGTAGATGACGAGCCATTTCTATAGTTGCTAGCTGCATGCCAAAGCATATGCCAAAATATGGAATATTATTTTCACGCGCATGGCGTATAGCATTAATTTTACCCTCAGCACCGCGGTGGCCAAAACCACCTGGTACCATCACACCATGCATACCAGCAAGTTTTTCATGTGCATTTTGCGGGGTGATGCTACTAGCGCTGATCCAATGTAGCTTTACTTTACAGCGATGGTGTATGCCAGCATGGTCAAAGGCCTCAATTAATGATTTATAGGCGTCCCGCAAGCGGTTATATTTGCCGACAATAGCAATATGTACCTCAGACTGGGGGTTTTCAACATTCTGGACAATCTCTTGCCATTTACTTAGATCAGGTGCAGATGCATTACCCAGGCCAAAGAATTCTAGCACACGAGCATCAAGGCCTTCGGTATGATAGGCGAGTGGTACGCGGTAGATATTTTTTTGGTCAAGCGCGGGGATTACACATTTATCCTGTACATTACAGAACAAGGCAATCTTTTGCCGCTCATTTTTTGGTATCTCACGATCAGCACGGCATAATAGAATATTAGGTTGTATACCAATCGAACGCAGCTCTTTAACCGAGTGTTGTGTAGGCTTAGTCTTTAGCTCTCTTGCCACACTGACATAAGGCAAGAGTGTAAGATGTATATAAAGTGTATGGTTGGGCCCTAAAGTATTGCCTAATTGCCTAATGCTTTCAAAAAATGGTAGGCCTTCGATGTCTCCTACCGTGCCACCTATTTCACATAGAATAAAATCTGTATCTTCAGTATCGGCTAAAATAAAATCTTTAATAAGATTAGTGACATGAGGAATAACTTGCACTGTACCACCTAAATAATCTCCGCGCCTTTCTTTGGTCAATAGGTCGGAGTAGATCTGGCCAGAAGTAATGTTATCTCCTTTTCTTGCCGGAACACCAGTGAAGCGTTCATAATGCCCTAAATCTAGGTCTGTTTCTGCGCCATCATCAGTAACATATACCTCACCGTGTTGGTAAGGGCTCATTGTGCCTGGGTCTACGTTAAGATATGGGTCAAGCTTACGCAGGCGTACTGTGTACCCTCTTGCTTGCAGTAATGCTGCAAGTGAAGCAGAGGCCAGGCCCTTGCCTAATGAGGAAACTACACCGCCAGTAATAAAAACAAACTTGGTATTTTTAATAAGATTGCTGCTCACATTTTATCTCATCTTTAAAAGTGCTTTATTTTGAAGTCTTATTCGGCGTGCGGAACAGCTATTGGCGCGGCTTCCTTGGGTTTTTCTATAGTTTCCAATGATTGGATTAGTTCATGCGCTTTATTAGTATCGCGCAAATGTAACTTAGCTAGCAGCAAGCTGTTTAGCATAAATGCGCAGGCCAAAATCATGGTAAAGCGGCTAAATGCATTCGCTGCGGTTTTGCCAGAAACAAGTCCATGTCCTCCGCCAGCAAGACCAGCCAATCCATCACCGCCATTGCGTTGTAATAGTATTACTGCGACCAACGCGAATATTATGCAAAACTGTAGGATAATTAGTACTGTATCCATTGCCCCTCTTATATATGAGTATTACTGTTGCCGTTGCCATTGTGCATCATTACCCCGGATTATGCAAGATGAAACTAATCATTATAATAATAGAGAAAATAGAAACCTTAATCTAAGTGGTTTTGATGTTGAGGGGCTACCAAAATACTGTATGTAAAGTTTTTATATAAGAAAATATTAGGTCCAAAGCCAGCATTATTGGGCATGTCACTATTTCTTCTAGTGCGTAGCTGCAAAAATTTTGCAAAATGGTGTTGACTGGTGTGAAGAGTTGGTCTATAAGTTCTCCCAAGGCGGCGATGAGGTTAAACCAAAAAGCCGTTAGCGGAAGAAATTTTCCGCGTTCTTTTGAAATCGTAAGTAATAATATTGTAAGCACAATAAAAATATGCTGAGAACAGTAATTACTGTTTTCACGATGTTGGCTACAGTTTAGTTCTGTAAGTAATATCAAGTTGCACCTCTATATGAGGTGCAGAATCAGCTAAATATAAAAAGAGCATTTGGTGAATGCCTTGGCGGCAGGAGGCGATGAAGGACGTTACAGGCTGCGAAAAGCTACGGGGAGGTGCCAATAACCTTTGATCCGTAGATGTCCGAATGGGG
>JANPII010000049.1:0-6929 GCA_031424915.1 Pseudomonadota bacterium | reverse complement strand
GGAAGATATAAAACAATCATAAAATGCTCATTATCGTCAATTACCCTGCTAGACCAATTAGCAAAGAGCTGTAGATCGATATACACATCTCCTGGATAAGTTTTTTTTATATGTGTAAGAATGAAAGCCTGCAGCCAGCATTGCGTTATAAATAAGTGTGCAAGCTCAGCACCGCCAATCATAAAATGAGTGGTATTATTTACTAGCTCATCATAATCCATGCTTAAAGCTTGGCACTCAGGCTGGTATCGTGCCAAAAATTCCTCAGCAGAGTGCACCTGCTCTACTCCTTGCGGCCAATCTTGCCTATGTTGCTGGGCAAATACAATATTACCAGGGCGACTACGCAATTCCAAGGGCGCACATATATAACTACGATGCCCCATAATTAGTGGCTTTTCTCCTATAGTCTTATAAAAATGCTCTAGCTCTTCAGGATAAGACCAGGGCAAGCCTCCGTCTTTACCAATTGCACCTAAAGGATCGCATGCCATGATTCCCGTAATTTTAAGCATCGCTGCTCACCATAGCATGTGCCACCAAGCTACGTTGTACGCTGGCAACATCGTGTACACGTATATAGTCCACCCCTTGCGATAATAAATACGGGCACATAGCGCTAGTTTCAATATCACGTTCGATGGGAGTAGCAGTAAAGGTGCTCATAAAAGATTTGCGAGAATGCCCAACTAGCAGCTCACACCCCAGAGATTTTAATTTAGCTATATCACGTAATAAAGCCAGCGATTGGTAGGGTGATTTGCCAAAGCCAATGCCTGGATCTAATATCACCCGCTCTTTTGCTATACCATATATATGTAGCTGCTGAAGCTTCATTGCACCCCAATCTATGATATAGTCTATGGGTGCACGCTTTACAGGAAGTACCCGCTCTGCACTTGGTGGTATGCCTAAGGAGTGCATCAGTACAATCTTATAAGTAGAGTTTGCTACCGCCTGCAAAAGCTCTGGACTCTGCCCACCAGAGACATCGTTAATCCATTGTATTTGGCTTATGTTGCTATGCTGCAGCTGCTGCACTACTTCAGGATGGTATGTATCTATACTAAAAGGCACACTGGAATCTAAGGTGGCGCTCAAATGTTCTAACACTGGCTTCAGGCGCGCCCACTCAGATTGCGGCCCAATTTGTTTAGCTCCCGGCCGCGTAGATTGCCCTCCTATATCTAGTATAGTAGCGCCACTGGACAGCAGATGCTGGGCTTGAGCTACTGCCGCATCCACTGACACATACTGACCGCCATCAGAAAATGAATCATCTGTAATATTAAGTATTCCCATAATCTGGGGGTTTGCTACATACACATTCATGGGGTTAGGGTACAAGTTCTGAAGCCGCCATTCTGCCGGCCCCACTCCTAGCATCGCCATTAAAGATTGTAAAAATGGTCTATTTTCCAACTCAAGGTGGGGGATGGATAGTTCATCTGTAGCTAGCTTTATTCCTTCCCAATATAGTATATCTAGGTCAATAATACGTGGTGCCCATCTTGGCCCTTCTTTTCTGCCTAACTCCTTCTCTATATCCTTTAGCTGCTTCAACAGTTGAAGTGGCTCTTCCCTGGACTTACCAGTAAGCACCATATTAAGATATGGAATGTTCCATATACTCGGCGCACCAGAGGGCAGTATAGCCGGAGTTTGAAGTATAATTGAGCAGCACACTTCATCCAGGCATTGCTGTTTTATCAGCTTGATTGCGCTTTGTATATTTAACAGACGGTGTCCTAAGTTTGAGCCTAGAGCGATAACGACTGTATTATGCATAAAATACTTACTGCAATTGTATTGAAGGGCCTACTCTTTAGTAAAACTATCCCACATCTCCTTAACTTTACTGAAGAATCCATTACATCTTGGGTTGGAATCAGCTGGGCTCTCTTTTTCAAATTCCTCCAACAATTCACGCTGCCTCTTAGTTAGCTTCACTGGCACTTCAATATCTATTTCTACTAACAAGTCTCCATACTGTTTAGAATTGAGTATAGGCATACCTTTATCTTTGACTTTTAATTGTCTTCCATGTTGGGTACCACTATCTACCCGCACCTTTTCTGCTTTGCCTGAAAGAGTTGGAACATCAATTACACCGCCAAGCGTCGCTGTTGTGATTTTTACCGGTACTTTACAGTATAAATCTGCTCCTCGCCGCTGAAACAGCGGGTGCGATGAAACATGTATAAAAATATACAGATCCCCGCTTTCAGCCTTACGCAACCCTGCCTCACCCTCACCTTTAAGCTTAATTCTATGCTCATTTTCGATTCCTGCAGGCACTGTCACCACTAAAGTGCGCTCCCGCACTAATCGTCCCTCTCCATGGCAAGGTTTGCATGGGTCTTTTACAATCTTCCCTGCGCCTGCACATCTGTTACAGGTTGTCTCCACTACAAAAAAGCCTTGCTGTGCCCGCATGCGGCCTGAGCCCCGGCATGACAGGCAATCCACTAACCCTGAATTAGTGGCAGAACCAGTGCCTTTGCAGCTTTCACATTCGGAAGCAGTTTTATAGCTAATTCTCTTTTTGATGCCAGTATAAGCCTCTACCAGGGTAATATTAAGGTCATATCTTAAATCTGAGCCACGTCCTGCATCTACTCGCTGTCGCTGTCCGCCGCCCATAGCCTCATTAAAGAAGCCGCTAAACATATCGGCAAATTCAGAAAAATCAGTATTACGGTCAAACCCACTTTGGCTAAAACCACTTTGGCTGAAGCCGCCACCTTGAAAAGCACCACTACCGTGTCTATCATAAGCTGCGCGTTTTTCTTCATCTTTGAGAACTTCATAAGCTTCATTGATTTCTTTAAACTTTTGCTCTATTGCCTTATCACCGTGATGCTTATCTGGATGATATTCCATAGCAAGCTTGCGAAATGCTTTTTTAATTTCGCCTGCAGATGCTTTTCGGTCTACACCTAATATAGCATAGTAATCTTTTTGAGCCATTTATATACCTTGGTCCTGTTTCTTGGTTTGAATATGCGCGTCAGCATGGATATAAATAGTTCATATAACCCTAAATATCAAGAGGAGGGTTGAATGAGCCACTCCGATTAATATACAAATAAGATGAGGATATAATACCAAATTTAGGAAAAGGGGCAAGCAAGTACCATGCAGCGGTTGTTGTATACCCGCAACGGTTGCTTGCCCCCGTAGCTTTCTAGACCTCATCTTCCACTCACGGCTATCACTATATCATACTTCTAACTTACAATGACCGCTGCATTCCACAGGCTTGATAGTAAGATGTGAAAACTCGGGGAATTGCTGTGCTATAAGCTTGCTTGCAAGTTCCGTTATGATTTGGAATTTCGCTGAGTGATTTTTGAGAAGCTCAATTGTGATCATAATATTTCTCCTACATACCATTCTGAAGCTATAGTTAACCCTAAGCCTTTAAGGAAGGTACTTTTATGGGCGTCATGTGCCCCACAGACAGCAAGAATTTGAGTGGCTCCTTTTGCTTTTGCAGTAGCCTTGATTTGATTAATAAGCTCCTTGCCGATGGTCTCCCATAAGCTTTCTTGCTCTACACAAAAATCATCAATCATCAGTGTAAGCCCTGCAGGGTTATAAACTTCTGGAGCTGAAATTAATTTGCCAATAATAAAACCAAGGATTTTTTCATTATTAGTTGCTATCAATATCATATGATCCTCTCGCTGCAATAATTCTTCAAACCATTTGGCTTGAGATATTTCAGCTTGAGGACCAGCATATTTCCAAAACTGAGGCTGAGCTTTTTCATAAGCACGGCGCTTTTGATATGAAAGGGCGACGAGTGAGGGGATATCAAAATGCTTGGCTACCCGGATGCAGTCTAGGTCAGACTCATAAAATTCCGGTATTACGTAGCTCTCCATTAATCTATTACTGCTGATTATATTTGCTATAACCAGCGAGGTATGTCAAGGTATCAATGCTTTTAGCGGCTAATAATGTTTAACACGGAGAAATTCACATGAGTGTAACCATAGTAAATAAGGGGATCGCTGTATTGGCACTCGTCCTGATTACGTGGGCTGGCCCGACCTTCGCGGCCAATAATTGTTTTATAGCCCAGGAGAATGATAAAGTTCTGCAAGAAGAGGGAGACTGCCAGTCGCGTTATGCACCCCAGTCCACGTTTAAAATAGCTCTAAGCTTGATGGGCTTTGATTCTGGCATTTTACAGGATGAAAAACATCCATCCTGGCCTTGCGGGAAGGGGTGCGACCACTACATCAACGTTTGCAAAGGTGAGCATAACCCAGGCACTTGGATGAGGGACAGCTGCCTTTGGTACTCGCGATTATTGACTGGCAAACTTGGTATGGAAAGATTCCGTAGCTACATAACACAATTCCGCTACGGTAATATGGATCTGACTGGAGATAAAGGGCAAAACAACGGACTGAGCCATGCTTGGATATCTAGCTCGCTGCAGATTTCACCGAAAGAGCAAATAGAGTTCCTTAAAGACATTATTGGCCATAAGCTAGCTATAGCCCAAGAGGCTTATGATAAGACTAAAAACATCATGTTTATTCAAGAGATGTCTGGTGGATGGAAATTATATGGCAAGACGGGCAACGGTAGCCAGTTGAATCAACTTGGTAACAAAACTGACTTGCAGCATGGCTGGTTCGTAGGTTATATCGAAAAGGGGCGAAGGCGGATCATATTTGCTAGCCATATCGCATATAACGAAAAACAAAGCACCTTTGCATCATTTAGAGCCAGAAACGAAGCGCTGATAAAACTTTGGTACCTAATTGACCGGCTTGAGAGGTAAGTTAACGCAAACTTAACAGCAGTTAACACAAGAGGTATCGTGCATCACAATACCCCTGTGAAAGTCCCACTTCGGTAAATATATGCCGGGACACTGACAACAGATAAGAATGTGCGGGATACTTACAAAATCCCTGCAGCCAGATTAAGGTGGAAATCAGTGATCTGTCTCCCATCTTAGAGAAGATCGGCGTCCAACTAGATCTAGGAGGAAAAGAGGTCTAGCAGCTCACTTATACCAAATCTAGGAAATAACTATACACTTGAAGCAAGAATTTTTGTGGAATTTTGGCATATCTTTGAGCCACCTGTATTCAACATACTGGCGCGAAAATGGTAAAATTACCAAAAAGGCGCAGCTTCAAGTGTATAGTTATTTCCTAGATTTGGTATTACTCAGCAACAATTCAGCTATACGTTGCATACTTTCTTGCATTTGGCACCTCCGCTTCATGTCTGATTGGCCAGGAAAGGTAAGATAAAAGCCAACTAGCAGGTTTTATTCAAAACCCTTCTTACCCATCACACTACTCTTCCTATGTAGCTAGTCAACCCTAGGTTGTGAAGTTTTTTTAGTTTTTCGTGCTAGTTATTACTAGGATATACAGAAAAGTTTATGAAATTCAAAGTATTAGCCAGTTATTTAATATATAGACATCGGCCATTAGCTATTTTGCAATACATCCCTTCTACTGTGGAACATAATAAGAATTGCTGGGATATACATACAAATATTACCCAGTGCATACCAAAAATTGGGGATTTAGATGAAAAATCACAAGCTATTTCTGAATATTGCTACTTCCCACCTCAGCATACTTCGTGCTCTAAAGCCTTAGCTGCTTTAAATCAACTGCACAACATAAATATTCTGGGCTTTCACTTCTTTAGTGCATAAGCCATGTTTATGCTTGCCATGCCTAGCGCCACAGGGCGCGCCAGGTGAGCTACCACCATGCATACGGCACCTACCATTAGGCATAGAGGGCGATTGGCATTTAACGCCTTTACGCGTTTTTGCCTCGCACCTTGGTGCTAAATTAGCCATTTGAAGCGCATTTTGCCACTGATCCATAATCGTTTTCCTCCTGGGTGCATGGGGTTAACTAAAGAAAAGTAACAACGCCCTCCCCCTCACGGTATTAAGCAACTTAGATAATAGACATAAGCACGATGCACGCACTCTTTCAAGCTTTATGTAAAGAGCGTCTTATCACTTTTGTCCTAGCAACCCTTTTCATCTCCGCTTCTAGAATACCACTGATATAAGCCCACTGCAGCTAGCCCAAGTAATACAGAAGCAGAGGTGCTGAAACTTCAACTGATAGCGCAGCGCTACTTATACTAGTGCCATATATTATACCAAAGCTTGCTCTACCAATGACTCTACCTGCGGGAGCTTTGCTAAATACAGAGTTTAATATAAAAGGGAAGCAAGTTCTCCTAGATCATTCTTTATGAGAAATGATAATCGCACAATAAGATATTAATTTGACATACGTATGTAAGAAGAATATAATTACTACAATTATACAATAACAGTAGTGCAAACCATGAAAATTACAGAACAAGAAAAGTCTCTCATAGAAGCAGCAAAAGTAGGAGATCTGGCCACTATAAAAGCGCTACACAATGCGGGAGTTAATCTACATGCACTTTATTGGGGTAGAGGCGTACTAAGCGAAGCAGGGCAAAAGGGGCATCTAGACATTGTCAATTATGTCCTTGATAATCAGGAGCAAGGCTTGCCTGATATGCAAGACCTGCAAACTGCTCTTGGTGATACGCTTGGAGAAGGACAGCCAGAAGCAGCTAGGCTGTTAATTACAAGAGGTAGAATTAAACCAACTCAACATATATTTTCAGTAGCAGTAAAGCAAGGCTATGTAGATATTGTTGAAATGTTAATGGATATAAATAGAGAGAACCCTGGAGATAAGAAAGAGCAACGCTGGGCAAGAAGATGGGAAAGCATTGCATTACAGGACGCAATATTTGATCAAAAAACTGAAATTATAAGGCTGCTGGTGGAGAAATATAACATTCCAATTCCTGCTGATAGATTTGATTACTCATTGTTTGAAGAATACATAGCAACTGCAGAAGGAAGAGCAACACTAGCATTCATG
>JANPII010000048.1:0-30083 GCA_031424915.1 Pseudomonadota bacterium | reverse complement strand
TCATGCGTAGCGTTGAAGACAAGAATGTGGAAGAGTTAGCTAAATTGTTACAACAAGACACACAGGCGCCAATTGAAATATATATAGATGTGTTGGATCAGAGCTATTTACAGCGTACTCTGCCTGCGGTAGACCGCTTTAGCATTGTTGGGCTAGCTAAAAAGCGTTTAGAAAAAGAAACTCCTTCCTCGCATCTAAAGGTTGCTTTGCAGATTGGTCGCATGCCTACTGGTCGTCATGATTGGATATATACCTTTATCTCAGCGGCGTATGAGCCTCCTATTTCCAGTTGGATTGATTATCTAATGCCACTAGATAATGTGATTGTAGCCCTATACTTCTTGCCTGTTGAAGCACACAACGTACTATATACAATTCGCCATGGCGTAGCTGCAAATTTACAGAAAGCTGCTATCGCTAATTTAGGTACATTTGGTAACTTGTCTAACAGTGTGAGTCTGGCGCTAGCAAATATAAAAGAGTACTTGACGCCTAAACTTACGAACAAAGGACGAGAGCGGTGGGATATTCTATTGATGAGTAATAAAAGCGGGGGTGTACGTCAAGCTGTATATCAAAATGGCCGTGTTATTTTTACCCGTCTGCTGAACAATATTATGGATCCTAACCCAGATGTGGTGGCTGGTAATATTGAGCAGGAACTTAACAACTCTATAGAATATTTAAGGCGTCTTTCTTTGCAAGCAGACGATGAAGTGAATGTGTATATGATTGTTGCAGAAGATATTAAGAAAAATATTCGTGCTGATAAGATCTATGCCCATAGAATTTCTATGTATTCTCCTTATGAGCTAACGCAAATACTTGGCTTACCTGGGAATGTCGCTAAAGAGCAAGATCGTTTTGCTGAACCATTGGTTCTTTCTATACTAGCTATGCGGAATAAAAGATTAGCCCCAGTACATACTCAAGAGATACGGCAAGCATATTTTATGTATCAAGGTATACATTGCTTTGTTATGACAATTAAAATAGCAATACCATTGCTGTTACTTTGGGCTGGTATGTCTGTTAAGACAGGTTATGACCTTAAGAATCAAGCAATTGCATATGATAAACAGCAGACGGTGTTATTAGCGGATTTGGAGCAATATAAAATCGCGCAAGCTGCTGAACAGGCAAAATTCGGGAGCGATATAAATGTTGAAGAAATTAAAAATATAGTGTCAGTCTATCAAAAGCTTAACAATTATAACTTAAATCCATTACAGCTCATCTCCAGTATTGCTAACATTGATCCTATCAATACTAGGATACGTAATTTTACCTGGATGTATGATGCTCCTGGTCTGACTTATAATAAAGCTGAGGGAGATGCTAAAAAGCCTACGGCCCCCGTTACTAGTGAGAGTGATTCTGCATTACAAAATGCTGATGTGCAGGCTAAGGTATCGCTACTATTTAGTAATAAACAGGGGAAATATGAGGATTTAGTGGCAAGATATACCTCATTTGGTGGTGCACTCAAAAAAGCCTTGCCAAATTATGCTATAAGCATGGAGCCACTGCCCTCTAACTTTTCACTAGATAAAATACCGGATGAAGTAATGGTGGGAGTAATGATAAAAAAAAGTAACCAAGCCAAACCGGCAGAGGGGTAATTATGCACGTAATATCTTATCAAAAATACTTACGAGCCAAGGCTACAATTCCATTGTCTATATTGGGTATAGTTCTACTCTTATGGCTAGTTATTGGCTTGTACTGCATTATCCTAGAAGAAAGGGTGCATCGGGGGCAGAAAAATGTGCAAGTCTTAGAAAAGGATATGAAGCTCTTGCAAGATGACATAATGATAACGCGCAATGCATATGAGATGTGGAGTAAGGTAGGTAGTCAAGGCTTAGCTACAGACGGCTTACAGATAGAGCAGGCTAAGCAAATTATTGAAAATTTACGTGTTGCTAATCAGATTAATAAACTAAATGTTAGTGTTTCCAATCCGGTTGCTCGCACAGATTATGTAGATGCCAAAGGTATTAGGGTGGAGTACAGCGAGATTACCATGAATTGTAGCGCATACACTGACGAAGCAATTTTTGCTTTTATTGACGGACTCTCTAATTCGTTGCCTGGATACATACAGATTAAAAATATCGAAATGTCCAGCTCTCAAAGTATTACTCCGGAAATCCTAAAGGCAATTGCTGAAGGTGGCTATCGAGATTTAGTACAGGCTAAAATGGAGCTGATTTGGCAGAAAGTTAAGGCGATTCAGCAAGAGGGGCAGTAACATGAGAAAAGCAATTGTAATAATTGAAATATTATATCTGCTGTATCCTACAGCAGTCCTGGCGGATATAAAAGAAGCAGCAGGCATTCCTTATGAGGATAATGATAACAGCTATGTTACAGTGCCAAGCATGGGAAATGAGGAAGAGCAGGGCGATTTTAACTTTTCTCAAAAAGAGCGCGTGGACTTGCGTACTTTAGCAGCCTCTCCGTGTGCTGAAGTGCCTTTACTGCTTGATCAATGTCGTGCTGCATTATGCCAGGCTACTACGCCTTTTGGGAATGTATATCGCAAAATTGTGGGTTTTAACCAGACGGGGGAATGCCAATATTTAGAGCGTAGCCCCACCTTAGGTGGAGTGAATTGCTCCTTTCCAGCTAGTGAGTTAGTTAGTATAGGCAAGATACTAGATGGGTATTACTCTGGGTTACAAACTAACTCTTCACCAGAAGCAGCTAGAACAGAAGCGGTAAAGAAGATATATGCCACTTACTGTGCTACTGCTCTTGACCAAGATATCCGTAATATTATAACTATGGACATGCCAACGGGTAACGCCAATATTTTCGCCCCCAACGTCAATGTTGTTGTGCCTTCTACCCAACAGCCGCCAGTATCTACTTCAAGCGATCCTTTAGCTTCACCAGCATCCTACGGCATAGGCAATCAGCAGCTTAAAGCAGGAGCAACTACTCTAGGTGTGGCATCTATATCACCACACATCAATACAACATTACGTTCCGTAGCATTCCGTGAGCAGGAGCTTCAATCACTTTTGGAGGCTGTGCAACGCTATGAGGCCAAAAGTCATGGTGCAAGGAAACGTGGCGGTTCACTCTATGATAGTTATATCCTGTATCTTAATTCCGTGCTGCATCTAGCTGAAGATAAATGGGTAGTATGGCTAAATGATAGTAGAGTAAGAGGTAGCAGGCCTCGTATGAATCTCGATATTTTAGGGGTACAGCCTGGTAGGGTATATTTTAGATGGATAGTTAGCAATTTGGATAATATGGCGCCAGGTTGGAAAGGAAAGGCTATACAAATTGATGCCAGTCATTACCAAATTAAAGATTATCCTATAGAAGTGACCATATTGAGTGAAATGGCCAGTTCAATTACCTTCGCCTTACAAACTAATCAGACTTTTGTTATACAACAAATGCATATAAGCGAAGGCAGAACATCAGGTATGCAAAATATTAACCAATCTGACTTACCTATAGAAAGCGAATCAACTAAAGATCAAATGAATGCAACAGGTTCTGATAACAAGGCTACTTAGTATAGTACGCAAACAAATGCAACATTTGCTGGCACAACAGACGCAGCTTACTACCCAAATTACACATATAGAGGAAGCAATAAAAAATTTGGATAAGGAGCTTAATCAGGAGCAACACCTGTTGTTTAGCATAATAATGTCTGGTACTTCTAGCCAAGGAATGCCAATTTATGATTACGCCCCATACTTAAAAAATATGGAAGCAAGACAGCATCAATTACAGCAAGCTTTGGCTCATCATCAAGAAATTTTAGCCCAGGTGCAATTACAACTACAGCAACATTACCAGCAGGAGCAGCAGCATCTCTGGCTATTGGCTCAATATCAGCAACAACAGAATGACTTAGAGCGCAAGCTTATCCAGCAGGATATGGATGACCATGCTCGACGCTATAGTTATACTGGTCATGCTTAAATTAGCCTATATTTAGAGCTCTTAAATTCATATCCCCTTATCATAACATAACTTTAATATCAAAGAGTTTTGAATATAATTGATTGATTTGCATTCATACTGTACATTGGCAGCATATAATACCAAACTTAGGAAATAACTATACACTTGAAGCGGCGCCTATTTGGTAATTTTAACCTACCATTTTCGCGCCAGTATGTTGAATACAGGCGTCTCAAAGATATGCCAAAATTCCTCAAAAATTCTTGCTGTGCACTTATTTCCTAGACTTGGTATAACAGCTCAAAGATAAGGGCATTTGTAAGGTATATATCATGATAGCTTTTATATTGATCGCAGCTTACTTAGTAATTTGTCTAATTACAGGTTTCATAAGTGCTAACAAAATTCAAACCCTAAAACAGTTTGCCATAGGCTCTCGGGCAACTAATATGGGGGTTTTGTTTATAACAATCTACTCTGCGTACCTAGGGGGAGGTAATACCTTGGGACTGATTGAGCGAATCAACAATATTGGTCTTATTTGCGCTATTATGGCAGTTGTCAGCTTGTATAATTGGGATATTACTAAGGCTGTAATATGCAGTAATATCCACAAGTTTCATGGATGCCTAAGCCAGCCCCAGGTAATGGAGAAAATATATGGAGAGTTGGGGCTTTGGGTCTCTACTATAGTGACTATGATTTTAAGCATTTGTATGGTTGCCATCCAAATATTAATCATAGGGTTTATGGTACAGCATTTTTTCACCTTACCTTTGCCTGTTGGGGTGGCGCTGGGAGCAGGAGTAATTATTGTGTATGCTGCAATAGGAGGCCTAAAGGCTAATCCTTTAAGTGATATGATGCAGATACTGGCAATTACCACGCTCTTGCTATTGTTGATTATATTATGTCAGCTAAAGCTCTCTACTTTTTCTACGCCTCTTGATTTCTTTCATTCGATTGCTAAAAGCAAGTCTTGGATAATACCGCACGACGGGCATTCAGTATTGTTAATAATGGGAATGCTAGTATATGCATTAACACCTATTGGCTTGAAAGCTCCTTTTATGGAGCGGTTCTTATTCAATGGCTTGGTATCTGAATCATGTAAAGTTATCCCAATGCTTAAGGGGGTGGATTTTGCGGTAGTGTTTTTGATTGCTGGAATTGCAGTTTTGCTTCTGCCAACAACGGGAGATGCTACTTTAAGTACATTAGGTATACTCAAAATCATCAGTGATCTGCCTACAGCTTTAATGGCTACAATGATGATAGGTATAGTGGCCACTATCTTGACAACGGCTGATTGCTGGCTGAATTCTACATCTATAGCCATATCAAATGGGGTAGTGAAGAGATTAATACCGAGTCTTACAGATGTAGAAGAAGTGATGGTAGCAAGACTAGTAACGCTGGTATTAGGGGTAATGGCAGCATGCTTAGCTTTGTCTGGGGATGATATATTATCTTTATTGCTTCTAGGGGCAAACTTTCACGATCCTATTATTTTAATGCCAATTGTAGCGGGCTTTTTAGGGTGGAATTGTAACTTAATTGATTTTAAGCGTTCAATAGCAGGAGCAATTATAGGGATATTGCTTGGATGCTATATAGAAGGTGGCTTAGGGTTTATATCTTTATTGTTGGGTTCAATAGGCAGTGCTATAGCGTTACTTGGAAGCATAGGGTCGAATATTATGGGCCCTGAAGATAAAGATATACTTACAGTGCTGACTAAAGTCCCTCCAATAAACCAAGTGTTTTTTATGTTGATCGCGGTATTGTCTACGGTGGGAGTTATGATACACCTTTACATTGCTCCAACCTGGGTAACCGCGGACTTTACTAACGCAGGATGCTTAATTATATCTGGATTTGGTCTATACCTTTGCCTATTGAATATAACAGAAGGAAAAGTTTTCAGGCATTGTGCCGATTTATCTTCAATGCTTTTGATAGCTAGTGTGTCCAGTCTAGCTTTTAGAACTTGTGACTACATAGCAATTAGCCATCTTATTATTTCTATATGTGTAGTATCTTTATACCGTGCATCATTTGCAGCGGTATTAGGCTTAAGCTTTGGGCTAATATCAATTAAGTGCTTACAAGTGATTGCACATACCTCTCCTATTTCTTTGGGTATGCTTGTACTATATTTATTGGCCTTACCTTTGCTGTGTCTATATATATATTATAGGGAGCTTGCTATTTTGATCCGCAAAGCACATTTACTATCAATTACTGATCGACTTACTAAACTCTATACTCGGCGCTACTTTGATATGAATGCAGTTGGTGTGTTGCAAACCGCGGTGGAGGGGAAAAAAGCTTTATCTATGATAATGATTGATATAGATCGTTTCAAGCAAATTAACAAGATTTATGGCTATGATGCTGGCAATGAAATACTACAAGCAGTAGCACAAAGCCTGAGGGGAAGTGTGAGACGTGCTAGTGATATATATGTTAGATATAGTGGAGAGAAGATAGTTGTAATACTGCCCACTGCTGATCTGAAGCAAGTAAAAATTATAGGTAAACGTATATGCGAAAATGTGGCGCAGGCGCCATTTTATATCACACCAATTAATCCATTACTTACTAGGGTAGAATGTACCGTTAGTATAGGAGCAACCACTTTGCGAGAAGCAGATACGCCAGAATTAATGGTAGAGCGGGCAAGAGCGGCGCTACGTCTTGCCAAAAGACGAGGGCGTAATAAGGTGGTGGCAATGCCTGAGAAGAAATAGCCAGCCATAGCGTCTTTTTTATTCATATTTTGGCATACGAACTTTAGCGTCCGCTCAGCCTGCCCTAGGTGTACCTGGTGCAGGCTGAACGAGCAGCAAAACTTGCGTTTCACGTGAAACTGGTGCATTATACCACGTTTAGGAAATAAGTTCACAGCAAGAATTTTTGGGGGAATTTTGGCATATCTTTGAGAAGCCTGTATTCAAATACTTGCGCGAAAATGGTATGGTAAAATTACCAAAAAGGTACCGCTTCAAGTGGTATTTCCTAAATTTGGTATTAATTACCTGCCCCAGGCTTACTGGATGCAGCGTTAAATTTTCCAATGTTGCCCATTATTTGTTCCAAGGGATGAGTTTCACTTCCCTTGAGCCTAGTGTCCCCCTCATCAAACTGAACATAAAGAGCATCATTTAAAGTGTAGTCCTTAATTTCAGACAATACTCCCTTAGAATCAAAGGTTAAAGCTAGCACACGCTGCTGCTCTACCTTGGGTGCTAAGAAGGCCACACGTGTTTGTTGCTGTGAGACATAATAATAAACCTTATTGCCAAAATTGGATTCAGTGGTAGGACTACCCATTAGCTGTCGCACCTCTCCTATAGTGGTTTTATGTATATGCAGATACTGCCGATCATGAATAGGAAAACTATAGCCATAATAATATTCCTTTGTAGCGCACCCACCTAATGCTACTGATATACTTAACATAATAAAGCATAGCTTATACAATTTCATCGTTACTCTCCTTTTTGCTTTTTGGTGCCTTACGTCGCCGTAAATTATTGCGTAATGCTTGCGCCAGTCTCTCACTCTTGCTTTCTTTAAGCGTAGGTAGTGGGTTTTTAGGTTTTTTCACCTTAGAGTCCGAATTTACTCCCAAGCTTAGTGATTTGTTTGACATCCATTTTACCTAATTTTTTCACCATTTTATTCATTTCTGAAAATTGCTTAAGCAAGCGATTCACATCATGTAACTGTACGCCAGAACCCTTAGCAATGCGATTTTTACGTGATGAATTAATTATATCCGGCTTTCTTCGTTCCGCCAAGGTCATTGCAGAAATTATTGCCACCTGCTTGCGTACTACTTTATCGCTAGCAGCCTGATCGGGTATCATTGACTTTATCTTGCCTAAGCCCGGGATCATTCCCACCATAGAGGCGATGCCACCTAGCTTATTTAAGTTGCGTAGTTGCGACAGAAGGTCGTTCATATCGAAGTTACCTTTTTGCAACTTTTTAGCTAAGCCTTCTATCTCTTGGCCCCCAATTGTTTCAGCAGCTCTTTCCACCAATGAAACTACATCACCCATCTCTAAAATACGAGCAGCAGCACGTTCGGGATAAAACTCCTCAAAATCTACAATTTTCTCTCCTGTTCCTACAAATTTAATAGGACATTGTGCCACACCCCTCATACTAAGTGCAGCACCACCCCGAGCATCCCCATCTACTCTGGTTAAAATGACTCCAGATAATGGTATGGTTGTATGAAAATGCCTCCCTATATTGACCGCATCTTGCCCAGTCATTGCATCCAGCACCAACATTTTCTCTTGCGGATGTAAAATATTGACAAGTTGCTTCAGTTCCATCATCAACTCATCATCAGTGTGTAGGCGTCCCGCAGTATCAAAAATCATGACATCATAACCACCTAACTTAGCCTCTTGAAGTGAGCGCTTAGCAATCGCCAGTGGTGTTTCTTGGGCAATGATAGGCAGACAATCTATTCCTATTTGCTTAGCCAATACAGCAAGCTGCTCCTGCGCTGCTGGTCTATAAGTATCGGCAGAAGCAAGGAGCACCCTCTTTTTATGCTTACGCCGTAGATAATATGCCAACTTAGCGGCAGAGGTGGTCTTACCGGAACCCTGCAATCCAAGCATCATAATAACAGCAGGCGCTGGATAGTTTAACTCGAACTCTTGTTGTTGCCCTCCTAACATAGCAGTGAGCTCATCATGAACAATTTTTACGATCATTTGAGCAGCAGACACGCTTTTCAGCACCTCAGCACCTATTGCTTGAGCTTTTATATGCTCTATAAATTCACGTACTACTGGCAATGCTACATCTGCTTCCAGTAAAGTAATGCGAATCTGCCTCATTGCAACATTCAAATCATCTTCTGTTACATAACCCTTGCTACGCAAAAGATCGAACACCTTAGACAAATTGTTAGTTAGTTGAGCAAACATATCTCAGTACGCGTACCATATAGTGTCATTGCGAAAGTAGCCTACCTTTTTTTACGTACTTTGGCAATCAGATTAATTGCAGCATTATTCGGCTGCTTCTACTCAAAAATTTAAATAGCTCTTGCCAACTAGTTGACAAAATATAAAAAAGCTCGACAATACCTCGCAAGCAAGAGCTTTAATTATCTTGCTTTTGAATACAAAGCATATGGACAGAATTTTTTGAGTATTATAAAAGGAAAATATCATGGGGACCACCACGAATTCTCTTAGCAGGTTAACTAAGTATAAACCAGCCAGTGTAATAGAATTATGGGTAATAGCATGGCCCCTTATTATCTCTGCACTTTCTGGTAATCTAATGCTATTCGTTGACCGCATACTTCTGGCTAATTATTCAACAGAATCTATGAATAGTGCAGCTGCAGCAGGTATGGCAACGCTAATTTTTGTCTTTAGTACAGTTTCCATTGCTTCAATTGCAGAGGTATTCGTTGGCCAACATAATGGCGCACGACGTATTGATAGAGTGGCAGAACCAGTATGGCAAATGCTATTCTTTTCATTAGCAATGTTAGTAGTATTTTGGCCTGTCGCAATATGGGGGCCCTCCTTATTAGTGCCCAACGCCTTACATAAAGAAGGAGATAGTTACATGCGCATTCTAATGGTAGGGGGACCGCTATTACCAATGTTTGCAGCACTATCCGCCTTTTTTGCTGGGCGGGGCAAAACGAAGATAATTACCATTGCCGCTATTTCAGCTAATTTGTTAAACTGTCTCCTAGATTATCTATTGATCTTCGGACATCCAAATCTATTTGAACCTCTAGGTGCAACTGGTGCAGCAGTAGCTACTGTCTTTTCACAATTATTGCAGATGATTATACTGCTTGCAGTATTTCTTAACGCCACTAACCGCCATATATATGGCACCCATCGCTTTCTATTAATTAGAAGTACTTTACTAGATTGTTTACGCTTGGGCTATCCTAATGCCTTAAGCCATTTAGTAGAAATGAGTGCTTGGTGCTTTTTGTTTTATATAGTTGCTGCCGTAGGCACAGAATATGTTACCATACTCACCCTCGGACAGACCCTATATATTCTATTTGCCTTTTTCACTGATGGTATGCAAAAAGGGGTAATCTCTATAGCCTCCAACCTCCTTGGGGCTAAACAGCGCCCTATGCTCAATACTTTATTGCTGTCTGCTTTTAAATTACATTGCATTATAATTGCTGTCCTCGCCCTACCTCTACTTGTGTATCCGGATTTTCTACTACACTTATTTGCAATAGATACTATTGCACAACAAGATATGTCGGATCAATATCGCACCTGCCAATATGTTTGGCTATATGTAGTTTTTGATGGGTTCTTATGGGTGTTTGCAGCATTACTTACTGCTCTTGGAGATACATTGTTTATCATGGTAGTAAATACTTTAGGGGCCTGGTTATTTAGCGTATTGCCACTATATATTATTATACATTTCTATGGCGCCTCTGCTCACTGGATTTGGGGGGGAATTGATCTTTATGCAGCAGTTACTCTTATGTGCTTAGCTTTACGTTATAAGCACATTATAAAACAACCCTCTGCATTATTTTAGTGTTATCGCAATTCTTCCCATGTGCTGCTGGTAAAAAATAAAGCTTGAGGCTAAAGTTATTACTAATACTCCATAAATTATGCTAGGAGCCAATGGTTCATCTAGTATCAAGTATGATAATATAGCCATTAAGGGAAACCTACAGTAACTAAAAGGCATCAATACTGTTATAGGGGCTGCCCGATATGCCATAAATACCACCACCACATTACAAGCAGCTATAATCCCCATAGCTGTGACGATCAGCAAATCTTTGCCTACAATTGGTTGCCACAATAACAAGGCCGCAGGACCACTTAATACTGCACTAAATACAAAGACATACACTGCCTGTACTAGCGCATGCTCTTTTCGAGTTTGTAACTTACAGACGATATCATGGCTTGCCCACATGGCCACAGCACATAATCCCATCATACCACCATAAGTAAACATTTCCTCTCCTTGAGGACCTAGAACCATAAATAGGCCGATGAAGCTTAGAGCTATAGCAGCTATACAGGATAGATTAATACTTTCTCTACAGACCAATACTGCTAATATTGTGGTAAAAATTGGGATCATGTAACTGATAGCTGAGCTGCTATTAGGCCCAATGTGGGAGATAGCTTCCAGCCATGCACACATTCCCAATACATTAAAAATGACCCTAAGCAAAAAGATAGCATGTCGTGATTCCGCCATATGCAAGGGCTGCTTACTATATAAAACTATCGGCAACAGCCCAATTAAAGCTATCATGGATATTAGCCAAAATACCTGCAGTGTATGTAATCCTTCACTCAAATAAACTGACAGCAAGGACATAGCTGTAAATAAGGTAACATTCAATAGCTTTAATATAATCCCTTTTGTGTATCTCATTTTTTGCCTCGTCTGGATATTAGCCATATTCCTATAAATAGCATTGGTAGGCTAAGTATTTCTCCCATACTTATCATTCCCCCCACCATCCCAATATGGGTATCAGGCTCACGATAATAGTGTTCAACTGCCATACGCATTATACTATAACACACTAAAAAAATACCGCTTAAAGTACCTTCTTTTTGTCGTATTTGTTGGCAAGCAAAGCAGAACCACATTATTATAAATAATAACATACCCTCTAATATAGCTTCATATAATTGCGAAGGATGGCGTGGTTGCATATCAACATATGGGAAAATAATACCCCATGATGCATTAGTGGGGCGCCCATATAACTCACCATTAATAAAATTAGCAATACGCCCTAAAAACAAACCTATAGGCGCACCGCAGGATATAAGATCTGCTATACGTAGAAAATTTAGAGTACGCTTACGACAAAATAACCATAGCGATATTGCCACTCCTATTATCCCTCCATGGAAGGACATCCCACCTTCCCAGATGCGCAATGCTCGTAAATAATCATACTTAACAAACATAAGATCATAAAACAAGACATATCCTAAGCGACCGCCAATGATGATACCTAAAACACCCCAAATTATTATATCATCAAACTTATCTTCGTCATAAAAGGCTGGAGGTACCAATCTTGTGTTTAATAATTTCATTACCCATAGGGCCAATAAAATCCCCGCAATATAAGCAAGTGAATACCATCGTACCATAAGCGGTCCTATATAGAAGGCGACAGGATCGAAATTAGGGAAAACTATTGCAGTAATAACCATAGTTGGTATATAGTCCTGATTATGAGGTATACAGCTCATGGATTAGATCGCTAAAGCGATCTTACACATCCACTTCGAAGCAATTAAGATGAGAGATATTATGGACAATGACAACAAACATGACAAGGGTTTTTTTGATGATGTGGCAGAGATGACTCGTTCTGCTTTTGCGGGTGCAGCTGGCATAAAGCGTGATTTAATGAGCTTCGTCAAACACCATGTTGAAGATATGATACGCAAAATGAATTTTGTGCGACGTGATGAATTTAATGCTTTAAAGCGCATTGTTATGCAGAATCAAGAAGAGTTGGAAAAGATACTCAGTCGGCCTTCTGCAGAACCTGAAGAAAAGGCAAGAAAGGAATACAAGCGCCCCTATAGCGATAACAACGAAGGTGCGCGCCCATATAAACCAACGGGGTTTAAAGCTTCATCCGGCAACCGAAGTAATTACGGCAGAAACAAAGAAGCAGATGAAGAGGGAAGCAGACGCCCATATCGTGCTTCTGGTAGTAAAACTGGAAGTTGGGAAGGTACAGGCGCTCCTAGAAGTAGGCCTCGTTCAGAAGAATCAGGTGAAGGTGGACGTCCTGCTCGCCCATATCGTCCTTCTGGCACTAAAACCGGAAGTTGGGAAGGTGCAGGCGCTCCTAGAAGTAGGCCACGCTCAGAAGAATCAGGTGAACGCCCTGCTCGCCCATATCGTGCTTCTGCCGGGAATAAGACAAAGTCTCCACAGAGCAACCCTCTAGGTATGCCAAAAAAGTCGGAAAGTAATGAGAAAACGGACTAGAGCGATTGCTGAAGTTACAGAACGCCTGTTTTATGAGTTGTGCGAAGAAACAGGCGAAGGCAGGGTATTATACCATAAAATAAGTAGAGATTGGCCTAAGCTTTTAGAAGCAAAGCTTGCGGCTTGCAGTAAGCCAATTTCTTTATCATTTTATAAAGATAAAACCACCGAAGGAGTGCTACTTATAGAAGTGACCAACCCAAGCGCAGCTATGATAATAAAGGCGCAGGAAAGCACTATCCTTAAAAAATTAGCCAGCTATTTTGGCTACAAAGCTATATCTTCTGTGCGAATTAAAGTAGTGCCCTCTGCCACACCTACAGCAGTTTCTCTACCAAAACCTCAGCCTCGAACTATTACAGCTGCACAAAGTGAAGCATTGCACACCTGCTTGCATTCTATATCTGATCACGAAACTAAGGGGCTGCTTGCTAGGCTAGCAATAGGGTGCTTCGATTTGCACTGAAAAAACTATTCAAAATGCTTGTGCACTAAATTGCAAAATGCTTCACCGCGTTCTTCGAAGTTAAGCCACTGATCATAAGAAGCACAAGCGGGGGCCAAAAGTACTGTTCCATTCTTATGCGCCGTAGATATTAAAAGTAAGGCTTTTTCTAAGCTGCCTGCTATAGTATGTGGTACTTTATATCGTGCTAATATTTCCGAAAATTGCGAAGCTGCTTGCCCTACTAGGTAGACATGCTTTAGCTTAGAAAAGAGATCATGCAATGGCTCTATGCCACTATCTTTGCATATACCTCCAGCAATCCAGATTATATCATCAAAAGTCTCTAAGGACATACGAGCAGAATCGGTATTCGTTGCTTTACTATCATTGATAAAACATAGGCCATTACTTTTTAGTATGTTTTGCATCCTATGGGGTAACCCCGGGAATGAGTCAAGTGCAGATATAATCTGCTCTCCTTTTATGCCGCTAAGGCGACACACAGCATATGCAGCAGCTAAATTCTCTGCATTATGGCGGCCGCGTAAATTGGGTAATTCTCCTAACTCATAATGCATAGGAGAATCAACCGCAAGATCATCATATATCACACCTCCAAAAACACTCACCCCATTTTTGGCTCGGTCTAGGGCAGAAATAGCTACTACTTTCTGCTTTTGCGTTAGTCTACTCATTATTAATTTTGTATTCTCATAATCTTGTGAAATGATAGCATAGCTACTTGTAGTCTGACCTGTGAAAATATTACATTTTGCCCGTTCGTACTCCGTAATGCTTGAATACCTGTCCATGTGATCTGGAGTAATATTAAGAAGCACAGCAATATCTACACGTAGTGCTTTCAATAACTCCAGCTGGAACGATGATAGTTCGAGTACATAAGACCCGGTCGCATCTAGGGGCTTCAATTCTAACACCGTCTTGCCAATATTGCCACCAACCTCAGCGCGCAAACCACAAGTATGATAGATATGACCAATCAAAGCCGTAGTAGTGGATTTACCATTAGTACCAGTTACTGCTATATATCGAGCATGCTGGCATGTTTGCTGAAGAAGCATGATATCTGACCACAGAGGGAGATTATGCTGATGCGCTAAAGCTATTAAAGGATGAGGATGAGGGTATACAGTAGCAATCCCAGGACTTAGTAGGAAGCCGGTAAGCTTTGGTATATATTCCGCAGGGTCAGGAGAAATGAGCAATTTGCCATCTAGTATTGCTTGGCCAAGTATAAGCTCACTAATAGTACGGGCACGATAAGGTACAAGACGTAAAGCTTCTATTACCTCTGGACGGTCGTCCCACACCGCAACACGTGCGTGTCCTACAAGCAGTGAGTGTACAGCGGACAATCCTGTTTTACCCAGACCCAATACTCCAATTAGCTCATCATAATATCCGCTAACTATAATCATTATATTACCGTATTTTCAAAGTTGATAAGCCAATCAGTGCAAAAATTATAGCAATTATCCAGAATCTCATTACAATCTTACTCTCGGGCCAGCCTAATTTTTCAAAATGATGGTGTAAAGGCGCCATCATGAATACTCTCTTGCCAGTAGTCTTAAATGATAGAACCTGTATTATTACTGACATTGTTTCTATTACAAAGAGACCACCGATGATAACTAGTACAATTTCATGCTTAGTAATAACACTTAGCGTACCAATTGCGCCCCCTAAAGCTAAGCTACCCACATCGCCCATAAATACTTGCGCAGGAGGGGCATTGTACCATAAGAACCCAAGACCTGCGCCAATAATCGCACAGCATACTACTGATAATTCCCCCACAAAGGCTACATGATGTATCTGTAAATAGTTGGCAAATACTGCATTTCCTACCAAGTAAGTGATGAGAGCAAAACACCCAGATACAATCATAATAGGCCCTATAGCTAGGCCATCCAAACCATCAGTAAGGTTGACTGCATTAGAAGAGCCAGTAATGACTAGAGCTGCAAAAATGAAATAGACCCAGCTTAATTCTAATAGATATGATTTTAAAAACGGTACAGCCAAGGTTGTGGCAAAAGCAGGCTTTGCTAGCATACTAATTATAAAAGCGGCTAGTAGTCCTATCAATATTTGCCAAACAAATTTGGTTCTGCCTGATATACCTTTTGTATTACGCTTAGTAACTTTTAGATAGTCATCTACAAAGCCAAGCAAACCATAGCTATAGCTAACTAATAACACCACCCAAACATAAGAATTGCTTAGATCAGCCCATAGTAATACGGCAACCAATATAGAAAGCAGCATTAGAATACCCCCCATTGTAGGTGTTCCTCGTTTGGTAATAAGATGAGATTCGGGGCCGTTATCGCGGATAGGTTGCCCCTCTCCTTGCCAGCCCTGTAGCCAACGAATTATTGGACCACCTAAAAAAAAGCTGACAAGGAGCGCAGTAATCATAGCTGCGCCGGCACGAAAAGTTATATATTTAAAAATGTTGAAGAGCTGCATCTGATGCATTGTAAGATAATATATCATTTATTGACCCTTGAAATACTTTGTACGCTGGCCATGAATCTTACCTATAATATAAATTTTGATAAATCATGAGAGCGAATAAGGGTACTTAGGTGGTTCTCCACATAAGCCTCATCAATCATTATGTTTTTGCCATAACACTCACTTGCTGTGTAGTTTAGCTCTTCTAATAATTTCTCCATCACCGTATGTAAGCGTCGAGCGCCAATATTCTCAACTTCACGATTCAATTCACTGGCTGTATGTGCAATAAGCTTAACGGCTTCTTCTGTAAACTCAATCTTTACGCCTTCTACCTCAAATAAGGCAGTATATTGCTTAACAATGCTATGCTCTGTGTTAAGCAATATACGCACCATATCTTCCTCACTTAGAGGATTCAATTCTACTCGTATTGGGAAGCGGCCTTGTAGCTCAGGTAAGAGATCTGAAGGCTTGGCTATATGGAAAGCTCCTGAGGCAATGAATAGTATATGAGTAGTATCTATAGGTCCATGCTTTGTACTAACTATTGTACCCTCAACTAAGGGTAGCAAATCGCGCTGTACCCCTTCTCGGCTCACGTCACCTCTAATCTGGGAAGGAGCAGCAATTTTGTCTATTTCATCTAAGAAAACTATACCATTATTCTCTACAGCTTTGATTGCTTCTCGGATAATTATATCTTTATCAAGTAGCTTTTCTATCTCCTCCTTAAGAACATGTTCATGAGCTTCCGACACCTTCATACGTACATTACGTTGTTGCGGCGCTATTGATTTACTCAGTATTTCTCCTAGGTTAAAGACCCCCATCTGTCCGCCTGGGAAGTCAAACATCGACGTGTCCGCATTCTGGTTTGATCGGCTATCAGATAGTGTGAGCTCGATCTCGTTATCATCTAAGGCATGATTTTTAAGTTTATCGTAGAACTTCTGGCGGCTTTCGCTGCTAGCATCTTCTCCGACTAGGGCTATTAATATCCGCTCATCCGCTGCTTTTGCGGCTCGCTTTTGTACTTCTCGCCGCATCCGTTCCTGAGAAGCATTGATTGCATTTTCCAGTAGATCTCGAATTATAGAGTCTACATCTCTGCCTACATATCCTACCTCAGTAAATTTAGTAGCTTCGATTTTTATGAATGGAGACTGTGTGGTGCTAAGTTTAGAAAGGCGCCGCGCGATTTCGGTCTTTCCTACTCCAGTAGGGCCAATCATTAGAATATTATGGGGGACAATCTCATGGCGTATGTTTTCTGGCACCTGCTTTCGGCGCCAACGATTGCGTAAGGCTACTGCCACCGCCTTTTTTGCACTCTCTTGCCCTACTACATAGCGATTGAGTTCCTCTACAATCTGTTTGGGCGTCATTTCATCTTTGTTTTCTATTGCCATATACATCCTACAAAACATCGCCGCGAAAGAATAAAAGCATAGCACGTTAAATACAAGGGTCTCTAAATCAAGCATTGAGTCTTCTGTGCTCTATTAAATACGCAGCTGCACAAGCCGAAATTGATACATTAACCTAGCCTTATCAATTACGCTTCAATTCCAGCTGGATGCTATAGGGTATAGAGCAAAAAGTCAAATTCAAAACACACTGGCTTAACGGCGCAGAGCTTATCTGTAAGACGTTTTAGAGAAGTATATAATTAATACACCATCTCTTCATCTACAACAAGTTTAGTGCCTGTTAGTAGCGCAGGAGCAACAGGGCCTGTAGACATTTGCCCCCATTTATCCTGTCTAGGATAATAATTGCGTTTTAGCAAAGTAGCGATATCAAGCCAAAGCCCTTTATATTCGCAGCCGTAATACTTCTTGTCTGGATTTTTGAATATTACGTCCATGATTGGAAAATAGGTATCCGGTTTATCTAGATAATCTAAAAAAGCCTTGCGCCGGATCCTATATGCTCCCATCCATATATATTGTCCCCCGCGATTGGGTATAAGTCTTTTTTGCCTATCCAGATCAAAATCTCCTTCACTAGGATATGTAAGCCGCATCTTATTGTATAACATCCCTAAAACTTGCATTTTATCATTCCAGTGCTTCAACAAAGGGGATAAATTTGCTTTTGGAAGCATAATATCAGAATTAATAACTATAATTTCGTCTAGCTGGAAGAGTCGCATAGCACTTAATACAGCGCCCCCTGTTTCCAATATCTGATTCTCAGGTAAAAAATGTATAGAGCTATTTTGATATTTCTTTTTACGCTGCTGTCTGCCTATAAAATCCTCGAGTGTAGCAGATTTGTAATGCACATTAACTAAAATATGCTTCACTCCAGTTGTAGCAAGATTCTGTATAGCATGATCTATTAACGCTACACTATTAATTCTAATCATTGATTTAGGTACATGCGCAGTAATTTCATCTAATCTTCGTCCAAATCCTGCTGCTAAAACCATTCCATACATAGTATTATTTAACCATTATAATTACTTATCCGTTCCAACTTAAAATCTAGCTATACTACAGCTTATATAGTCAATCTAGTATTTTGCACTACTCTTGGCCTAATTTATATACTACCTTGTCTAAGTCTTGTACTGTGTTAAATTGGATAACAACCTCACCGCCTGTTAAAGTGTTTCTAATCGAAACTCTCATTCCTAAATTGCCTGATAAAGCTCGTTCTATAGCCGCTAGGTCTATGTCATCCTCTGGCGAGCTTGAGCCTCTTCTGGGAGGGTAAGAGGGCCGCGAAGCGTGCAGCACTTTATTATCATTAGTTACAGTGTTAGACTTGGCCATTTTCTCAGCATCACGCACACTAAGGCCATGTTCCACTATGGTTCGCGCTGCGGCGATAGGATCAGCATGCGCTAAAAGTGCTCTGGCATGGCCTGCAGAAATTTTACGTTCTTGCAATAATCGTTGTACTTCCAAAGGAAGTTTGGTAATACGTATGGTGTTTATAATGTGGCTACGACTTTTGCCAAGCTTTTGTGCCAAATCTTCGTATGAATAGCTAAATTCCTCAATGAGTTTAATATATGCCTTGGCTTCTTCCAGCACAGATAAATTTTGTCGTTGGATATTTTCAACCAGGGCTATTTCTGCCCCTTCGCCATCAGAAACATTTTTTACCATGCAAGGTACGGTATTAAAGCCTGCTAATTGCGCTGCTCTCCATCTCCGTTCACCAGCAATTATACTATATTTATCACCTATAGCTTGAACAATAATAGGATGCAGCATACCATGCTGCCGAACCGATTCTGCAAGCTCTTCTAACGCTATATCATCTATGTTTGTTCGAGGCTGATGCGAGCCTGGGAAAAGACATTCTACTGCAATATTTCTTATTCCGTCGCTAGATCCTGCTCCTCGCTCTTGAACTGCTTGACTTTGAGCTGGTATAAGAGCAGATATACCTCTACCTAAAACTTTTTTTCCATCCATCCTTTAATTATCCTTATATCATAGCAAATATAGGTCTTGTCGCCACCTCCTTCGCTAGCAGAGCGTAAGCTATTGCCCCAGGACATTTAGAATCGTAAATTGCTATTGGTCTACCAAATGATGCAGCCTCAGGTAACTTAACATTCCGTGGGATCACAGTCTTAAATACCCTTAGCCCAAATTCACCCCTAATTTCTTGCGACACCTCTTTGGTTAGTCTACTTCTACCATCTACCATAGTCAATAGGATACCGCAGATCCCCAACCCTTTATTAAGATTACGATGTACCATACGCATGGTATTAACCAGGTTAACCAATCCTTCTAGTGCAAAAAACTCGCACTGCACTGGCACTATCACTGAGCGAGAAGCCACAAGACTATTAATAGTCAATAGCCCTAAAGAAGGAGGGCAATCGATAATAATAAAATCGTAGTCTTTATGTCCACGCAATGCTTTAGCTAATAAATGCTCGCGGTTGTTCGCTGCAGCTAGCTCAACATCCACCGCTGCCAAATCTAAGGAACCGGGAATTACATATAAGCCAGGTAGTATTGTTTTGACTATTGCGCCGCCAATGTTATCACCGTTCACTAGTACTTCATACGCAGTCAGCTTTATCTGCTCTCTACGTATACCTATACCCGTAGTTGCATTACATTGGGAATCTAAGTCTATCAACAGTATACGTTTGCCATTCATAGCAAGCGCAGCCGCTAAGTGAATGGCAGTAGTAGTTTTGCCAACTCCCCCCTTCTGATTTATTACGGATACAATATTACAAGGCTTCGAGGCCATATCACCTCCTAATGTTGGTTAGCTTAACAATAACACCTTCAGAGCTACAAAAGCTAGGAAATTGCTCTACTTTAAATTGCTTAAAACTCAGAGCTTTATGTATTTCAGCCTCAATTTGTTGCCCGCTTTTTAACAATAAAATCTTGCCATTTTCTTCTCGTATATTTTCCGTAAGATTTAAGATAGTCAGAACATCTGCTACAGCTCGAGAAGTTACAACCTCTGCCTTTTGACTATAGAAACACACATCTCGATTAAACACTGTGGTTTTAATCTCTAATTTAGCCGCAACAAAATTCAGGAAAGCAGCCTTCTTTTTATTTCGCTCTATCATACATAGATTATGAAAACCAAGTATTGCCAAAATCATCCCTGGTAACCCCGCCCCTGAGCCTATATCTATAATGCTAGTTGCTTTGCTGGGAATAAAGCTGGCTAGCTGGGCGCAATCCAGAACATGTCTACGTAAAAAGGCTCCCCATTCTTTATCGCCTGCTACTATATTAATTTTGCTTGCCCATTGTTTTAAGATTAGATGATACTCTTTTAACTTATCCAAGCATTCAGCAGAAATAGTTTCACGTGAAACTATTTGACAGTCAATCACTTGCTCTTGCAGCATTGCTTCTCCTTAAATAAGTTTGTATCGCAAATACAGCCGCTGGAGTTGCTCCTTCAATACGACGCAGCTCCGCTAAGCTCCTAGGCTTAGCCTGTATAAGCTTGCTGCGTATCTCGCTAGACAGACTTGCGATTTTACAATAATCTATATCATCTGGAATGTGAACACTTTTTTCACATAGATATAAATCTATTTCTCGTTGCTGCCGCTTTTGATAGCGATTATACATTTCATCTGCACGAACTAGCATAATTATATCAATAGGATAAGTGAAAATTTCATTATTAAGTTTACCAATAGACTCTAGATTAACATTAGGTAGTGGCAATAACTGCAATAAAGAGCGTCGTTCTCCATTTTTAGATGTTGCAATGCCTACATTTTCAAGTTCTTTAGCAGAAAAAGTAATTTGTGCTAAATTATTGCGCACTGCTTCAGCCAGAATTTGGCGCTTAGTTGTTGCAGTAAACCTAATTTCTGATATTAGCCCTGTTTCATATCCTCGCTGTGTTAGCCTAAAATCAGCATTGTCTGGTCGCAAACGAGTCCTAAATTCTGCGCGTGCTGTCAACATACGGTAAGGCTCTGTTAACCGTTCCATACTTACCAAGTCATCAATCATTACTCCAATATATGATTCCTGGCGGCTATGACAGTATTCCTTACCCTTTTGAGATAAGATAGCATTAGCCCCTGCAATTAATCCCTGACCTGCCGCTTCTTCATAACCTGTAGTGCCATTAATTTGCCCAGCCAAGAATAAACCCCGCACCTTCTTCAATTCCAAAGTATGCCGTAGCTCATGAGGGTTGACATAGTCATACTCAATTGCGTAGCCATACTGCAGAATCTTTACATTTTCTAGCCCTTTAATTGAGTGTACAATTGCATCCTGTACATCCTTAGGTAGTGATGTGGAAATCCCATTAGGATATACCATATCGCTGTTCAGGCCTTCGGGTTCTAAGAAAATTTGATGAGAATCTTTTGTGAAGCGCATGATTTTATCTTCGATCGAAGGACAATAACGAGGCCCTCGTCCCTTAATCAATCCACAATACATAGGAGAGCGGTCAATATTATTGCGAATAATTTGATGCGTTTGCTCATTAGTGCGCGTAATATAACATGGTATTTGACGGGTTGTGATTTCTGTAGACAAATAGGAAAATGGTTGCGGTGGAAGGTCTCCTGGCTGCACTTCACATAAATTCCAGTCAATGGAATTTGCACATAACCTTGGCGGGGTACCAGTCTTAAGTCTTCCAATATCTAAATTCAGAGCATGTAAAGTCTGAGCTAATCTTAAAGAAGGCGCCTCTCCTACTCTTCCAGCTGCTGAGGTCTCAGCCCCTCTATATATTTTGCCATTAAGAAATGTTCCGGTGGTAAGTACAACAGCGGCTGCCTCTATCTCCGCCTTGTGCGCAGTTATTACGCCTCCAATCCTATTATCTATAATTTTTAGATCGAGCACTTCATCTTCCAAAATTGTCAGATTATCATATGCCTCCAATAACTCTAACATTGCCTGCTGATATAGCTGACGGTCTGCTTGAGCACGTGGTCCATGCACCGCCGGTCCCTTACTACTGTTTAGCATCTTGAAGTGGATGCCTGCCTTATCTATGGCTTTGGCCATAAGCCCATCAAGGGCGTCTATTTCACGCACAATAATACCTTTGCCTACGCCTCCTATAGAAGGATTGCATGACATCTTGCCAATATCATCTCGGCTCTTGGTAACAATAGCAACTCTTGCGCCTAGACGTGCCGCTGCGGCTGCTGCTTCACAACCAGCATGCCCTCCCCCTACAACTATAACATCATACTTATGCTTAACCATCCAACTAAACCCAAAATTATTACTAATGCACTTTATAGAGTTATGTATATCGCACTCTTTTTATAAAACTGCCAAGGTTCTCCAAAAATAGCAATGCAATGACCGATGCGCATACTACACCATCAAATATTTATTTTCCAATACAAAATGTACTAAAGATCTCATCCAAAATTTCCTCCACCCCAATAAGCCCAGTAATACTGCCCAGTGCGGCAGCAGCAGAACGCATTTCTTCGGCAATAACATCAAGTGTTAAATCGGAATTAACCTCTTGCAATATCACTAAGCATTCCTCTAATGCTTTGCGATAACGTATCTTAGTTATGATTGGAGCATCGCTTGGGGAGTATTGCTGTATAATGATTTGTTTTAGATAGCCTGAAAACTGTTCAAGCCCTATCTGCTCCACCAGAGAAATACATATAGGCTCCCTCGCCAAACCAGCATCATTAATGTATTGCAGGTACTGAGCTACTAAATCAGCATCAGCTGCATCAACTTTATTCAGCAAACATATTGTATTGGAGTCTATGGCTTTGCGGTATGCTTCTATAAACTGCTGTCCCTCCTGGAAATTTGCGGCATCAAGCATTAATATTTTTAAATCGGCCACTTCAAGCACACCAAGTGCACGGGCTATTCCTTGCTTTTCTACTACATCTTCAGTCTCTTGGCGCAAACCTGCTGTATCATAAAAGATTGTTAAGAATCCATCCATATCAAGGCGTACCTGCAAAACATCGCGCGTAGTACCAGCAATATCAGTAACAATGGCTACATCCCTTTGTGAAAGCCAGTTCAGCAAGCTAGATTTACCTGCATTTGGAGGCCCAAAAATCACTATATGCACACCCTCAGTAATAACTTCGCCCCGAATACTGCTACTAAGGTGCGCATTGATTTCTATAGCTAGCTTGTGTGCTACATCAATTGCCGCCTTTACTTCTTGATATGGGATATCTTCCTCAGGAAAGTCTATAAATGCCTCCATACGAGCTAAGATGTGCACCAACTTTTCCCGCCAGGTATCATAAAGCTGTTCAAGTTCGCCATGGTATTGCCGCAATGCTACCCTACGCTGTACGCTCGTTTGTGCATCGATCAAATCGGCTAGTCCCTCGGCCATAGTAAGGTCTAGCTTGTTGTTAAAAAACGCACGTTTAGAAAACTCACCCGGCTCAGCAAGCCTTAGGTACTCAAGTGAAGACAAAGCACCCATCATGTCATTGACCACAGCAATGCTACCATGCAAGTGCAGCTCTAATATATCATCGCCCGTAAAGCTATTAGGCCCTTTGAAAAATATAAAAAGCCCACAATCAAGGATGTCGACGCTCTCTTGCAGCCTAAATTCCCAATAAACCGCTTTACGAGGCTGTATGTGCTCTCTATACCCCAAATCATATATAACTTGCTCAGCACATGGACCGGCAATCCTTACAATTGCAACTCCTGCCTTCCCAGGCACAGTGGACAATGCATATATATTATCTTGTAGCATATTTCTACACGCAATTATTAGTTGAGCAATATACTACATGTGCACAAGATAAAAAGCCTTACTTATATAATTGCAGAATATAATTCTATAGACTAATACCAAGTTTAGGAAATAACTATACACTTGAAGCTTTTTTGGTAATTTTAACATGCCATTTTCGCGCCAGTATGTTGAATACAGGCGTCTCAAATGATATATCAAAATTCCTCAAAAATTCTTGCTTCAAGTGTATAGTTATTTCCTAAACTTGGTATAAGCTGTGTAGACACTTTCTGAGGTTTTCTCAACAACATGTCACATCCTTGGAATAAAACGATTATCTTAAATGATGCTGAAGTGAAGCAGCTGTTATCTGAGCAGTTTGATTTAAAGGTGAGTAGCCTACAGATCCTCGGAGAAGGATTTGATAACACCGCTTATCTAGTGAATGACATGTATGTCTTTCGCTTTCCACACCGCGAGCTTGGCATTATGTGTATGCAAAATGAGTTGCTGCTATTGCCATATTTAGCACAGCATCTGTCATTTCCTTTTTCGTACCCCAAGTTTATAGGCAGATCTACTCCCTTTTATCCAACTGCATTTGCTGGCTATCCAATATTGCCTGGTTCCATACTATCTGATTTTCAAATTCCGCCGGTATCATCACTAAAATTTGCAGCACAATTGGCACATTGGCTCAAGGAGCTGCACAGCGTACCATTGCTTGCAACACATAAAGCAGCACTTATGGGTGAGCAAAATTGGAGAGTAGACACAAATAACCGCAAAAGTGCTCTGCAAAAATGTATAGCAAAGTATGCGCAGTACTACTTACAGGCTGGATTTGCACCACAGATGCTGCTGGAGATTGTATCTCAATTTGCTTTTCTTAACCTGCCTAAGACCCAGGATTGTTACCTGCATGGCGATTTGTATTACAAGCACATTCTAGTATTGCGTTCTCTCACTGGGCTAATAGACTGGGGAGATGTGCACATAGGCTCGTGCGGCATTGATCTTTCAGTGAGCATTATGCTGTTTGATGAAGATACTCTAAAGCACTTTTGGGTGTGCTATAGTGCCACCCCTGAGGACATCGAAACTGCTGCTTTCCGTGCTTTTTGTCATGCTGTTATGGCCTTGCCTTATTTTTATGAAACCAACTCAGGGAATGAAATGCCTTGGGCAAAGTTTGCGTTGCAGAAGGCAATAGTAGCATTATCTTGCCATTTATAATACTTCTGCTGCTTACAGTAACTCATCAGGGCGTTTGATACACTATCCAACACGGGGGTGTTATACCAAATCTAGGAAATAACTATACACTTGAAGCGGCGCCTATTTGGTAATTTTAACATACCATTTTTGCGCCAGTATGTTGAATACAGGCGTCTCAAAGATATGCCAAAATCCCACAAAAATTCTTGCTTCAAGTGTGAACTTATTTCCTAGACTTGGTATTATTCTGTTGCAATTCTAACCCTGTTACGCCCCTCAGTCTTTTTACCTTTAGCGTCATACAATCCCTTATTTGCACGTTTGAGTAAAGATTCGATGGTGTCTGCAGGCTTTAGCACAGTTACTCCTAAGCTAATAGTACAACTTATATTGTCGGGCGGGAGGTTAATCTTAAAAGGTTCGCCAGCGACTTTGCTACGTAGCCTCTCGGCTATAGCTGATGCCTTCTCTATATTAGTGTCAGGTAATACTATTAGGAACTCTTCGCCCCCAAGGCGTGCATTTATATCCAAAGGCCGAGCGCTATACTGCATAATCTTACCTAGCTCCTGCAATACTGCATCACCTACATCATGCCCATGTTTATCATTGAGCTTTCTGAAGTGGTCTATATCTACTGCAATAATAGATAAGTCTTTGCCTCTATTATGTGCATCCTTTATCAATCTTTCTAGATGTGTGTCAAGATATTGCCGATTTTGTAGGCCGGTTAATACATCTCTTGTAGCCATATAATAACGTCTATCAGGGTACATTTCTTGGATGAGGCGCATCAAGCAGGATAAAATTATAGACAGCAACACATAAAGTAGTAAGCCACCTGTTGCCCCATTATATATTGGAGTATGCTCTGCCATATAGGCAAAATAGGTATAGGTGACATTACCTAAAATAAACCCCAATGCTAATATCAATGTAAGAATCCACCAATCTACAAACAAAGCTACAGAGGAAATGGCAAGAACCATACCAGCAAGCATGTTGTCATCATGGGGTGAGACTAAGTATGCATACACACTAAGTGCTGGCAGAGCACACATCAACATGAAATGAAAATATAAAGGCATATACTTTCTTATGCTATTTTCCTGCCACATATGCTGCAACCCTATAGTCAGACAACCAAATGCTGCGCAGATACGCAATATCATCTCAATCAGCCACATTGGATACTGATCCGCTTTCGGATAAAGTTCATAAGCTGTATCTAGAAACAAGAGAGGATATATACAAAAACACAAACCGAATATAGCAAATTCGTAATACCGTGCTCCATATTCTTCTACAGCACGTTGGCTATAAAGAATAAGATCGCGGAAGCGCAATCCCTTTAACCATTTAAAAAATCTTCCGATCACAGCACTGAAACCCTTATACCAAATCACCCTAAATGAATATTATACCAATAAATATCACATTTACATTATTTTACTAAAACCAAATTTCAAAAGCAAGCGGTAATAAGATCAAATTATATGTAAATATATTAAAGCCCAGTAATCCTTTAAAAATTAACATATGGCAACCTGAATGATTTGCCACATGGCTTTATCTTACCCTTGTTATTTACTCAGTTTTTTGTTATTCATTAGCGCCATGATAAAAGCATAGGATAATGACATGGAATTAACGGAACTTACCATTAGTCACGCACAAGACTTATTACATAATAAGCATATTACTGCCACCGAGCTAGTAGAGGCGCATCTTAAACGTACCAAGGCACATACCCATCTTAATGCATTTATAACTATGACTGAAGAGTCCGCAATGCAACAGGCTAAGGAAGCTGACCAACGCTTGCAAGCGAGACAGGGCAAAGCACTTGATGGCATTCCTGTGGCAGTAAAAGATTTGTATTGTACTCAAGGCGTTAGAACTACCGCTGGCTCTCATATGCTTCATAATTTTATGCCTTTATATGAATCTACAGTGACTGCTAAATTATTTAGTCATGGTGCCATAATGGTAGGCAAAACTAATATGGATGAGTTTGCTATGGGTTCTTCCAATACTACCAGTTACTATGGCAATGCTATCAGCCCATGGCAACGAGCTGATGGCAAGCCATTAGTACCAGGTGGTTCTTCTGGAGGTTCGGCTGCAGCAGTTGCGGCAAAGTTAGTCCCTGCAGCTTTGGGTAGCGACACAGGTGGCTCTATACGCCAACCAGCGGCATTTTGTGGCATTATCGGCTCAAAGCCAACTTATGGACGTTGCTCTCGTTATGGAATGGTGGCTTTTGCTAGCTCACTAGACCAAGCTGGTGCCTTCACTAGGACAGTTGAAGATAATGCTACAATCCTAGCAGCGATCTGCGGCCATGACCCAAAAGATTCTAGTTCTGTGCGTAAAGAAGTACCCGATTGGAATATTACATTAAAAGAGGGCGTAAAGGGATTGCGAATTGGAATACCACGCGAATATCGCATGGATGGAATGAACTCAGAGCTGATTAAAATATGGGAAGAAGCCGCTCAGAATCTAAAGAATGCAGGTGCCACAATTGTAGATATTCAACTGCCTCATACTAAATATGCTTTGCCAACATACTATGTTATTGCACCAGCAGAAGCCTCATCCAACCTTATGCGTTACGATGGAATACGCTATGGTTTCCGTACTCCAGATAAAATAGAAGATTTAACTGATCTATATAGAAAAACCAGAGCACAGGGCTTTGGTGCAGAGGTCAAACGCCGAATTATGATTGGCACATACGTTTTGTCTGCGGGATATCACGATGCTTATTATATCAAAGCGCAGAAAGTAAGGAACCTAATAGTACAGGACTTTGAGAAAGCATTTATAGAAGTGGATGCTATCCTAACTCCAACCGCGCCAACTACGGCATTTGCAATTGGAGAGAAGATGGATGACCCAATTACCATGTATCTCAATGACATCTTCACAGTGCCTGCAAGCATGGCAGGCTTACCAGGAATCTCAGTGCCTGGGACGCTAGCCCAAGATGGGCTGCCCCTGGGCTTACAGGTTTTGGCACGCCCTTACGATGAAGCTACAATGTTTCGCGTTGCATATGTGCTTGAACAGCATAGCCAAGTTAAACTGCCGTAGAATGAATAGGTAGTCTACAAACTATAGCCAGGGCAAAAGCACACGTTTTATGCACCTCATGCCTTTTAGTTGTCATCAACTATGTTGTTTTTTAGGAATTATTTTTCAGGGGGCTCATTGCCGCCCCCTACGCGGCTTTGCAGCCGCTACCCTGCTAGGATATTTATAGAATCCTGATTATATTATGGGGAATGATATTTGGGAAAGGGGCAAGTACCATGATGACAACGGTTACTCAACTCTAGCTCTTCTTTATAAAGAGGGGAATTTTGTAAAAATGTTACTAAATCTTCTTTTTTAGTCGTCAACTTTTTATATTGTTGCAGCGGTAGCATAACTAATTGCATATCATCCCCTAAAAACTAGTCACACTAATTAATATAAAGCAACGCCCAATTTATTGTAAACTAATATTAAGCTAGCGAATGCTAATAATACCAAATCTAGGAAATAAATTCACACTTGAAGCAAGAATTTTTGTGGAATTTTGGCTTATCATTTGAGACGACTGTATTCAACATACTGGCGCGAAAATGGTAGGTTAAAATTACCAAAAAGGCTTCAAGTGTGAATTTATTTCCTAGACTTGGTATAATACCAAAGTAGTAATTATTAGGTGCTCTCGGCTAGCTTATTAGAAATTAGCATTTCAAATGTGTAATTATTCTTGGAATTTGCTTTCAACTAGTTACGCCTTGCATAACATAATTTTGATAGATGCCATAAAAGTAACTTTGGCTAAGGAAGGATTTGAAGGAGAAAAACTTGTAAATCAGTTAAAAGAATTACGCAAACATTTTATTGATCACTTAAACCAACCAGGTTATGTACGCATGATTCGTTTGGCTTACGAAAACATTCAAGTAAACGGTAATTACACCTTTGAATATACTGAAGATGATGGGGTAGCTAATTTAGATTATTTGTTAGATTTATTAAGCGATTATAGCAATAAATACAACAAGAATGATTGAGTAAAATTTCCTCATAGCTCCCATTTAGGAATTATTAAATAGTTCTGGTTACAGGAATACCGGAGAGGAATTTTTAAGAGGATGGTGTAGTGCAATATTACTTGCTCCTGCGAATCTATGGTATTATCAAATTGTAAAAAGTGTCTTACAAAGTTTTTATCTCATTTTTTTTAAATGAGAAAGCGGCGTTTTGTATTATTTCATCTATTCATACGGCATGGAAGGAAAAAGGGCTGATACCAGCATTAGCAAAGATGCTAGTAGCATCATATACAATCCGCTTTTTCGGCTGGGGCATTCTCCCCCACGGCATACGGCTATCAGAAAAAAATTGCGGATGGCCCAGCCTGCATTAATACCAACTATCAGCAGGTTGGTTCTTTTGGCCCATAGTTTGGGTATCAAATGAAACACTAAAAAAAAGAAAACTAAAACCAGGTGCATCACACCAGGTTTGCCATAGTTAGTACCTGTGGCATCTATACCACTTACTGTTATTTGCTGGCTTTCTATCACCACCCAGGGTGAAAAGCAGGAAACGATCAATAATATTCCGGCAGCAAGGCCTATCCATTTCATGTATCGCATAGCATCAGTTTACGGGGCTGCAAGATAAGCTGATTGTAAAACTTTCGGTTGCTCTGTTGAACTGAACATGCTAAATAAATTATGAACAAAAAAAAATACGCAGCAGAAATATTTTCCGCTGC
>JANPII010000047.1:0-2007 GCA_031424915.1 Pseudomonadota bacterium | reverse complement strand
TGGTCTTAGCCATATTACAAGCAGTGGTACTACATCAACTGAACTCTACCTTAGCACCATAGGATATTATAGCATTGCCAAGCTATTATGCCGGTGACAACTCTAAATAATGTACTATGATGCATAGCATTATATATTTATGTCTACTATGCACACATCTTCTTCCCATAACTTTTCACAAGCAGCAGCCGTTGAGGCCGCGCGCGTGCAAAGCATGGCTGCTGATCCAGAATACAGCATATATCTTTCGGCATCAGCAGGCACGGGGAAGACCAAAGTCCTTGTAGATCGGGTATTACGCTTGTTGCTAGCAGGCACGCCGCCACGTCACATTTTGGGTCTCACTTATACCAATGCTGCTGCATATGAGATGCAAGAGCGAATACGCCAAAAATTGCGTGCATGGATGCTAGCAGAAGATGACGCATTACAAGCAGAAATCGCACAACTAAATGGCACTGTAACCCCAGAGCTAATGAAATGGGTCCGATCACTATATGCCCAGCTACTAGATAATGCACATGAGTTAAGGATCCAGACTATTCATGGTTTTTGCGCTCAAATTATGCGTAGCTTTTATCATCAAGATCATTATTTATGTAACTTTACTATCATTGATAATCTTATACGAGATCAACTGGTCAACCAAACATTAGAGCAATTACTCCAAGAGTCCGAAGCACTTGGAGTGCTGGAAGCTATACATATCCTTACTGAAGAACACGAATGGCAGGAAGTAGCAAATTGGCTAGATTCAATGTTGCGTCAAGGCAGCAGGTTACGCCGTTACTTAGGTTGTTATCAAAATATTGAGGAACTAACAGGCAACATATTTAATAGGCATGGGGCAACAGTTAATAGCAGTGTTATACAGATAAGAGCGAAGGGTTTTGCTGCACTCAATACGCGCTTAAAAGTGCTACAGGAATTAACAGAGCAATTAAATATTCAGAAAGAGAAGCTTGCACCTAAACTCCAAGCATGGCTAACACAGTACGCTCTAAGCCCCCCTATTAATCCATTATTGCAACAACAATCATGGAGTGAGTATATAAGCTTATGGCTAACACAAGTAGGTACCCCTAGACAACAGCTGGTAAGCAAACGCTTTATTGAACAATATCCTCAATACGCAGGCTTTTTACAAGAAGAACAAGCATGGGTAATGGATATAGAAGAGCAGATGAAAGCTCATAATATGGCATCTGTTAATTCTGCCCTGCTGCAACTTGCTCAAGCTGCACAGGTTTTGTATGAGCAATATAAACACGCCGAACGAGCCTTGGAGTATGATGACTTGCTAGCAAAAACTATAGAGCTACTAAAGAACTCAGAGCAAGCACATTGGGTGTTATACCAAATTGACATAACATTGGACCATGTTTTGGTAGATGAAGCACAGGATTTAAGCGGCCTACAGTGGGACTTGATCAAGATCTTGACTGACGAGTTTTTCGCAGGCCAAGGGGCAAGGGAAGGAGTAAGGCGTACAGTATTTATTGTGGGGGATTTCAAACAGTCCATTTATGGATTTCAAGGTGCTAGTCCTCTTGACTTTGAGCAGGCGCGTAGTTATTTCCGCAATAAAGTTACTGCTGCGCAACTGCCTTGGATGGAATTGCAAATGCAGGTATCATTCCGCACTACTGTCCCTGTGCTTCAGATGGTAGATAGAGTATTTGCTAATTTTTCTCACCAAGACATGGGTCTAGCAGAAGCTATTTCCATCCAGCATGTTCCCTATCGCGATGGTGGAGGCATGGTAGAGAGACTAGAGCTAATTGAGAAATTAAAAAATTCTAAAGAGCCACAGGCTGCAAAACATGAATGGCTTATACCCTGGTGGTACAGTGAGAACCTAGATATTATGTTAGCAAAGAAAATGGCTCAACGCACAGCTACTATGATCGCTCAGTGGCTACAAGAAGAACGGTTCTTGCATGGTAGACCAAAAGCTATAGCTGCTGGCGATATCATGATTTTACTTAGGCGTCGTGGCGAAGCAGC
>JANPII010000046.1:0-10200 GCA_031424915.1 Pseudomonadota bacterium | reverse complement strand
GGTAAATCCCCAGAAGAGTATGCTAAATTAGCAAAAGTTATTGTTGATACTGCAGTTGCACTCAAGGAGACGTTCAAGACTGACCCTATCAAAAGCGCTACAAATATAAATTATATATCAGTTTCTATGACCTTACAGCAGGCTTTTAGTAATCATTTTCCTGAGGGGTTAGGCAGTGATGAAAAAAACGCAGCAGCACTTAAGTTTATGGCCCAAAAATTTGTATCAGGTAGCAAAAATAGCCTAAAGGTTACTAAGGAAATGGAAGATTTGCTTAAGAGTCCTGCGGGTAAATCATATGTTGAGCATGGAGCTACTTTGCGGCCAGAACAGTCCGCTGGCATTACTAAGCTATTGCAAAAATACAAGCTAAACGCAGGGCAGAGTATAGAACTATTTAATACAATAGCCTCAAGAATGCCACCCTCCAATGATAAAAAGTATTTAGATAGTGTTAGCAAAGAATTAAAGGCAAACTCCACATCAAGATGGTTTCGTAAGGATGATCTTAATGTAGAAGAGGCAACAAAGGCATTAAAGGAAATAAAACTCACAGTAGAAGCAGCACAAACAAAAGTAGAACAAGCCCCACAACAATCACAGCTAGAACCTAAAAAAGTCGCACCACCTGCTTCGCCACCTACTCCAGAGGTTAAGCCTACAGCTACTCTAGGGGCTAAACCTACAGCTACTCCAGAGGTTAAGCCTACGGTTGCTGCTGGGGTGGTCAAAAAAGCTCCACCACCACTTACTCCAGAGGTTAAGCCTACAATTGCTCCAGAGGTTAAACCTACAACTGCTGCCCCAGAAGTGACTGCTCCGTCAACACCACCTGCTCCACCACCGCCATCTGATCCACCACCCCCTCGGCCAGACTTAGCGAGAAGTCTAGTGGGTCAGGTGAAAACTATAATGGATCGATATAACAATGTGCCTCAAAACGAGGTTGATCAATTAGATATTAATAAGCTGCAAAACAAAGCAAAAACCCAGGAGTTAACACAAGTAGATATAGAGGTCGATTGGGATGAGGTAGCCCCTAAAGAACAAATACAGAAGCTTTATGATGCATTAAAGGCAGTAGAATCTAGTAGTACTGCAGAAGAAAAGAAACAGCTTCAAAAGAACCATAAATTCCTTGAAGGTCAATTGGTTGCACTAGAGGGGAAAAAACGGGGAGAGCAGCAATCTCCACCTCCTACTGCACCCAAAGCTCCGCCTGCTCCACCGCCACCACCGCCTAAGGTAGAACCTCAGGTCCAAGCAGCGGCTACTAACGAAGCACCAAAGGCACCGAGCACAGGTAGCTTGCTAGATCAGATAGAAAAAGGTACGCAGCTTAAAAAAGTAGAATTACCGCCAGATGCCAAAAAGCAAGTGGGTGGCTTAGTCGATACGTTGAAAGATACGATGGCAAAGTATCGAAAGGATATTGAAGGGAATGATAAAGTAGAGGACAAATTGGATATACCAAAGCTCCTGGAAGAGGCAAAGACTAAGGTATTAACAGAAAAGGATATAGAGATTGATGGATGGGAAGCCCCTAAAGAGCAGATCCAACAGCTTCATGATACTTTAAAGCAAGTAGCTAATGCGCCAGGCCCACAAAACAAAGCCCAGCTGGAGGCTAATTGCGCATTTCTTAAACAACACGGGGCAGTGGACAAAGAACAAGGATACGGACAATCAAAGTAATATTTCTACACCTAACCACCACCCCTAAAGCCAGTTGCGACGATGAAAGATTCAGCAGAATTGTCGTAACTGGCATTTGGCTTATAAAACTTGGCCTGCGCAAAATGGCGGCGTACTTCACGCAGCAGTGCCTCTTCCTCCCCACCACGCAGTACCTTGGAAACAAATACCCCGCCAGGCTCAAGGTTAGCTAGGGCAAAGGTCAGGGCGCTATGCACTAAATCCATAATACGGAGATGATCTATCTGTCGGTCACCACAGGCGTTGGCCGCCATATCGCTCATCACCAAGCTGATAGCCCCATCCGCTATGTTTCTAATAAGCTCCTGGTTAGCAGGATCACAAAAATCACCCTCTAATAAACTGACGCCTGGCAAAGCTTCCATGCTTTTGAGGTCTATACCAATAATCTTAGCCCTAGGAGCATGCTTCTGCGCCACCTGCAACCAGCTACCAGGTGCTGCACCCAAATCAACTATGGTACGACACTGGCGAAATAGATGGAACTTTTCGTCTATCTGCAAAATCTTAAAGGCAGCACGTGAACGATAGCCTGCTTTCTTAGCCATTACTACATAGCGGTCATTAACATGGCGCTGTAACCATAGGGTAGAGGAAATTTTGCGGCCGCTGGCTGTTTTAATCCGCTGTTTTTTAAAGCTAATCTGGGTCATAGTTGATCGTCTCTTGCAGCAAGTGCTCAACGTAGTCGTGTACTCCTAAACGGCGCGCTTTCTTTAAGCGCTCTGCACGTAAAATCCACAGCAGCTTACTGAGGCTTTTTTCCACTTCTCGATTGATAATACTATAGTCATACTCATTCCAATGGCGTATTTCCTCATCCGCTTTTTCCATCCTATGTCTTACTACTTCATCAGAATCTTGGTTCCGTGCCCGCAATCTTTTAAGTAGATCTTGCTTAGATGGTGGAAAGATAAATACACTAACTACATCATCACGCGCAATAGCAGTGAGCTGGCGGTTACCTTGCCATTCAATATCAAACAATACGTCCTCACCCCGCTGCAAATGCTGCTCTACAAAGTGGCGAGGAGTGCCATAACAGTTACCAAAGACTTCAGCATACTCTAGGAACTCTCCAGCTTTAACCATTTGCTTAAAAGTAGCATGGTCGGTAAAATAATAATCTTTACCATGAACTTCCCCTGGACGGGGAGGACGGGTAGTATAAGAAATAGATGTATGTAAGTGCCGATCTTTTTGCAATAACATCCTAGCTAAAGTTGTCTTACCCGCTCCAGAAGGGGAAGACAGAATAAACATAAGGCCTCTACGCTTTATTCTAATCATCAATCATCTACACATAACAAACGTGTGGTGAGTATAACACAACCCGGTGTATTATACAACCGGCTATCACTGCTTGCTTAGTATCATAACATACGTCCTCGCATCGCAATAACAAGAAGCAATATAGAGCCAGTAAGCAGTTTTAAATCTGAAGGAGCTAGCCCTATTAGTAACGCAAATCCTTGAATTTGCTGATAAATTAGTGCCCCAACAAAAGGGGCTAGTAACTGCCTTCCTAAGCTAGCATTGCCCACTATGCTTTCACCTATCATGAGCGCAGCTAAGGCGTGGATTACTATTCCCACACCCATACCAATGTCTGCATAGCCTTGTATTTGCACAACAAGGCTTCCCGCAAGACCAGTTAACATGTTACCTAAAAACAAACCTAAGAATGTATAATATTGCGTGGAAACACCCTGCCTTGCAGCAAACTCTGGATTTAGCCCTACAGCTCGTAAGCGCAAACCTGTCTCAGTACGCAAAAATAATAGTAATGGCAGAGCCAGGGCAGCAAGTATACTCAAAACTACTATACTTCTTATGAGCGTGCTATCTGTATAAAATAATAGGTGTTGATCAAACAGGGCAATATTAGGCTTGGCCATCAGTCTTAAATTTACACTGTAGAGCATAGTACTAAGAATGATCCCTGCAAGTAAAGTGTTTACGCCGAAGCGTAGATGCACAAAAGCTGTACCTATACCAACTGTTCCTGCAGCTATAGCAGATAATAATACAGCTAATATGGGGTGTATGCCTAAAAGCAAAAGACTAGCGCATACCGCTCCACCTAAGGGGTATGCTCCTTCGGCAGTTAAATCTGGGAAATTTAGTAATCTAAAAGGTATCATCACTCCAATGGCAACAAACGCCAGGGCTAGGCCCTGCATTATACCAGTTAGCATCAATTCATTCATTATACTGCTCCTTCCGACTGCAACATCATGTCTTCATAGTGGTGAAACAGCGCAAGCAATTCATTCACTTGTAAGCTCTGTTTATCTTTAGTATCTAGCACAATACAGCCTCGATCCATCATAATTATGCGGTCGCCATACCGTATTGCATCATCTAGTTTATGGGTAATCATAAGAGTAGTGATATTTTTTTGGGCGACGCTGTTGGCAGTATATTCCATCAGTATGCTTTGTGTTTTAGGGTCTAATGCGCTAGTGTGCTCATCTAGCAGCAATATTGTGGGCTTAGAAGCAATAGCCATTAATGTAGCAATCATTTGACGCTGCCCACCTGATAATACGTTAAGTGGCGAATATAGGTATTGCTCTAAGCCCATGCCTAATCCTTGCACGATGCGCAACACCTCCTCTTCGTGTACTGCATAAAATCGTAAAGAGCTTTTTCTACAGCGCATACAGCTCAAAACCATATTCTCAAGCAAAGTCATCTCTGGGATTGTGCCTTTGTTAATGTCTTGTGTCACACTGCCAATAAATGAGGCTCGCCTGCTCAAAGACATGGCGGTGACATCTTGACCTGCAATTTTAATATGTCCTGTGTCAGTCTGGTATTCACCCGCTATGCTGCGCAGTAAGGTAGATTTACCAGAGCCATTGCTGCCTATTAATACGCAAAATTCACCTGCTAATAGCTCTAAGTTTATACCTTTTAAGGTAGGTTCAAAGTTTCCAGAAAAAGACTTCTGGATATTCGTAAGCTGCAACATTACTATTCTACAATGGTAACATTGTCGAGTGAAGCTGGAAGTGGAATATCTAAGCTCTCTGCCTTTTTCTTACTTATGAAGCCATGATGCTCTGAAGCGGTAGGATACATGGGGCCTACATCGCTTATATGGCCTCTATTTAATAGGTAGCCTACTATTCTTCCCATATTTCTTCCGACACGCCTATAATCTACACCAAAGCTTGCAAGCACCTGATGTTTTTGTACTGCTTCAGAATCTGCATTAAATACAGGAATCTTCATCTTATCAGCAGCTGCCACAATCGCTGGCAATGTAGGTTGTATAGGACCGCTGACTCCCACATATATGAAATCTACCTTATCCTTAAATGCCTGCATTCTCATTGGCACGTCCCTAGCTTGATCCACTGGTACTGCTATGACTTGCATTTGTGCTTTTTCAGCTGCCGCTTCAAGCATTTTAACTAGAGCTGCATCATTGGCTTCAGCCGTTGAGTATAATACGCCAACAGTATGTGCATGTGGTATGAGCTTCTTAGCAAAATCCAATAGAATGTTTAAGTCTTGTTTATCAGAAGCCCCACTCATATTTCCCGCAGCTTTGTTGGCTTTTTTAACCAACCCAGCTTCTACAGGATCAGTGATATCGCCAAATACTAATGGAATATCTTTAACTAGATTTTTGGCAGATTGTGCTACAGGAGTACCTAGCACTACCATAACCTTAGGGTTAGAGCTTTTAAGCTTTGTAATCATTTGGCCAATTAAAGAAGGATCAAAACCTACATCTGCAATTTCATAATGAATTTTTTCTCCTTCAATAAAACCTTGGCGAGTAAGCTCTGCTTTCAGGCCTTGAATAGATTCTTCCAAAGAGTTATGCGGCCCCCAGTTAGCTATGGCAACTAAATGCGCTCCCTCCCTCTGCCTATCCAATATGTTAATGTAAACACCTATCCCAGCGGCGGTTAAAATGAAAAGTAAAAAATAGTCTTTGAAGTTAAGCATTTTAAGTAATTTAAGCATTGCCAAATCCCCGTAAAGTTAAAGTTGACGAAATAAAGGTTTAAAACATTGGTATCGAACACCGCATGTCTCGGGAGTTTTTAACTATCACAATAGCCACAATAAAAACCCTAATACTGTACATAATAATGGGATTGAGCGTACCATTGTTATATTAGGGTGTCAACATTCTATTTCATAAGTTATATCAAGTTTAGGAAATAAGTTCACATTTGAAGCAAGAGTTTTTGAGGAATTTTGGCATATCTTTGAGACGCCTGTATTCAAATACTTGCGCGAAAATGTTATGGTAAAATTACCAAAAAGGTGCCGCTTCAAGTGTTCACTTATTTCCTAGGCTTGATATTAACAAAAAAATGACTTCCGCGCGCTCTAAACTACTGCTAAAGCCTAAGGGATAAACACTTAGGAGAAATTATGGCATCTATAGTATTAGGCAACGCTGGTAGTGCCTTAGGCTCTAGCTTATTTGGCAACCAAGCAGGAGCATCATTAGGGCAGCTCGCCGGTACATTATTGGGACAGGTTGTAGATCGCTCTGCTTTTGGTGGCACGAAGCAAACACATGGTGCGCGAATTGCGGAACTCTCAGTGCAGCAGTCAACCTACGGACAGATGATTCCAATCATTTATGGAACTGTGAAAATAGCAGGCAACATCATTTGGATAAGCCCAATAAGTGAATACAAAGCCACTATTTCTGAGACTATTGGCGGCAAAGGTTCGCGCCTTAAGCATGCACACACTGACTATTTCTGTTCTATATCCCTGGCCATTGCGCTGTGTGAAGGCCCTATTGCTGCAGTAGCGCGTATTTGGGCTGATGAGCAACCTTTCGACACACAAGCCTATAACATACGTATATATCATGGAGTCCCGAATCAGCTGCCAGATCCACTAATTGAAAGCATAGAAGGAGTAGGACAAGTCCCAGCTTATCGTGACCTTGCATACATTGTAATTGAAGATTTACAACTGGCTATATTTGGCAATCGCATACCGTTTTTTAGCTTTGAAGTAAAGCGGTTGCTTAGTAGCAGCCAGGAAAGAGCAGAAGATCTCGTACGTTCCGTAATCATTATTCCAGGCTCTGGTGAGTTTGTTTATGATACCATACCGCAATACAAGCGCGATAGTGATATAACTGAAAAGGGCGCGCCTTTGCACCGAGGCCCAGCCCAGGCGATAAATAAACACACAGTACATGACAAAACCAATGCTATCGTAGCTTTAGATGATATGAAAAGTACGCTACCAAACCTAGAGTGGGTAGCCCCGGTAGTCGGATGGTTTGGCACTAGCCTTGATATTAGCGAATGTAGCATAAAACCAGGCGTGGAGTATAAGTATGGCAGCGAAACCTCCCCAGATATTTGGAGAGTGGGAAAATATAATCGTAGCAATGCTCACCTTATAACTCAGATAGATAATCGTCCTATATATGGTGGAAGCACTAGCGATGCTGCAGTGCTGAGATTTCTAGATGAGTTGCGCCAGCGTGGTTACAATATTATGTTTTATCCCATATTGTTTATCGATACTATACAAAAACCTTGGCGTGGGCGTATGTACGGCAGCCCCCATAGTGTGGACCACTTTTTTACCAAATCTGATGGATATAAAAACTTTATCCTACACTATGCCCAATTGGTACGCGGCAAAGTTGAGGCCTTTGTTATAGGATCTGAGATGGTTGGGTTGAATAAAATCGAGGGATTTTTTACTAAGTTTACGGCGGTTGACTATTTTATAGAGCTAGCACGTGAGGTAAAAAATATCCTTGGTCCAACAGTGAAAGTTACATACGCAGCAGATTGGAGTGAATATCATCATACTGATGGTGGGTGGTATCACCTAGACTCATTATGGGCTTCTGCAGATATTGATTTTATTGGCATCGATGCTTATTTCCCTCTAACTGAAGGCAAGGCGCAAGGCAGACACCATTTAGATGAAGTTATAGCAGGCTGGGATAGTGGAGAAGGTTATGATTACCATTATTTAGATGATCATCGGAAAGAAGCATTATCCCCACAATATGCCTGGAAGAACATCACGTGGTGGTGGGAGAATCAGCATATAAACCCTGATGGAAATGTAAGTGCCTGGCAGCCGCGCTCTAAGAAAATTTGGTTTACCGAATATGGCTTCCCTTCAGTTGACTGCGCTACTAATCAACCGAATGTTTTTTGGAGTAATGACAGCATAGAGTCGCATTTACCACGACACTCAGAGGGCCGAGTTAATTTATTCGCACAACGTGTTGGCATTACAGCTACTGAGCGACGTTGGGGTAGCTCAGACATGATAGAACGGCGCTTCTTATGGACTTGGGATGCCCGTCCTTTTCCTTTTTGGCCAGACCTTAAAGGAGTATGGAGTGATGGGGACTGCTGGCACCGCGGCCATTGGATACAGGGTAAATTAGGTGCAGTAGGCCTAGCTCAAGTTGTTGCCGATCTTTGTTACCGTGCAGGATTAGAAACAGCGGATATCGATGTATCGCGGTTGCACGAAGTGGTAGAGGGAGTGCTAATTAATTGCCAAACAACACCACGTATAATATTAGAAGCATTGCAACAAGCTTACTTTTTTGACACTAGCCTTATAGAGCAAAATGTCGTTTTTATACCAAGGCAACATAAGCAAGTTATAACAGTAGACGCCAAGGATCTGCTAGCTATGCCAGTGCGTGAGGGGCTTAGTGATACTCTGCAGATTAAGCTGAAGCAAGAGGCAGAGCTGCCTCAGCACGTCGATGTCAACTTCATTGACCGATATAATAACTACGGGGTGGCTAACCAGCATGCCCAACGTCATTTTACCGCAAGCACCACTAAGCTTACACTCAACTTCCCACTGGTACTACAGCAAGAGCAGGCGGCATCAATTGCCGAAGTCAATCTATTTAATGCTTGGTTAGAGCGTACTGAATACTCTTTTATGCTGCCTCCTAAATACATACACTTTGTTCCCGGAGATGTAATTAAGATTAGCAATTCTGTCATACGTATAACCAGCCTATACATCTTTAAAGACCGATGCATACGCTTAGAAGGCGTGTGTGAGAATTTATCTATTTACGCAGAAAGTAACCTTAATCCCACCTTCCGATTTAATAATAGCTTGGATTTAGATCGTAACCCAGGAACCACTCATTTTGAAGTGATAGACATCCCCCTACTTGCTAGGGAAGAGTTATATGGTGATCATAGTAGATTTTGTGTTGCCGCCTGTGGTGGACCAAATTGGCGCGGTGCAGTTATATATACTGATTTGCATCAGCCAGGAGAATTTCAAGCAGCATGTACACTGCGCAAACCTGCAACCATAGGACGTTTATTAGGCAAGTTAGCGCCAATCAATACAACATGTGTGCTAGATAGGACAAACCGGATATACGTCAATATTTTATATGGCAAGCTAAGCAGCGTTACTGAAAGGGAATTGGCAGAGGGTATAAATACAGCACTGGTTGGCAATGAGATCATTCAGTTTCAACATGCTAAGCTTATCAAGCCCTACCAATATGAGCTAAGTAACCTACTGCGCGGACGATATGGCACGGAGCTGCATAGTCGCACTCATGAACCTACAGAACGTTTTATTCTACTTGATGATAGTGTGGGCATAATTCCACTATCCAGTGATTATGCTGGCCAGCATTTTATTTGCAAGGCAATTAGCCTAGGCAGCAATACAGACGAGGTGAAGCAAGAATTAGCCTATAAAGCTAAGACACTATTGCCGTTTACTCCGGTTTATGTACAGGCATCAGCTAGCGCTAAGCTACATCTGACAATCAAATGGTATAGGCGTACGCGGATTAGTAGCCGCGCCAATAACTCATGGGCCCGAGGCAGCGATACGTGGGATGTACATGATAAAACAGCCCTGGGTGAAGCTAGCGAGAAATATCAGGTAAAAATTCTATACAAAGAACGTATTATTCATATAAACACCTGCACTAGTAATGAATATAGAATAGATGCTCAAGGATGGAAAACATATGGTCTGCCAGATACATGGGATGAACTTATTGTTCAAGTTGCACAGGTTTCAGCAAAACTTGGAACTGGGCCATATACTACTGCCCGCATTGATGCCCAGGGCAATTCATCATATCATGAGGATAATTTGTAACTTATGCAAGTTTATAAGGCGTTGTGCTTTTTGCTTTACTTTGCTTAGTTTTAAAAGTCAAGATTTGATCTGACAAGTTAGTATAAAATCACACTACATTGTTAATTAACCCAGGTTGCATATCAACGCTTACATACTTCTTATACCAAGTCTAGGAAATAAGTGCACACTTGAAAATTTTTGAGGAATTTTGGCATATCTTTGAGACGCCTGTATTCAAATACTTGCGCAAAAATGGTATATTAAAATTACCAAATAGGCGCCGCTTCAAGTGTATAGTTATTTCCTAGATTTGGCATTATAACCATACTAAAGCTTACAAAAGCCTTCTAATCTCAGTTTTGTATTAGACCAATG
>JANPII010000045.1:0-9255 GCA_031424915.1 Pseudomonadota bacterium | reverse complement strand
GGCTTAAGCCGTCGTATTGGACAGAGTTTATGGGGTACAGCTAAGGATCCTGTGCATAAGCGTAATTATCCAGCTGGCCAACACGGGCCATCCGGTCGTAAAAAGCGGGTGGGATATGGTGAGCAGCTAGAAAGTACGCAGATGCTACGTGGATATTATGGAAATATTACTAAAAAACAATTTACTCGTATTGTAAAAGAAGCCTTGCGGAGACGTGGTGACAACACTGAGAATTTAATAGGTTTGCTTGAATCTAGGCTTGATGCTCTTGTATATCGCTCTAAGTTTGCTAGCACTCCTTTTGCTGCACGCCAGTTGATCAACCATAAGCATATTACGGTCAATGGTAGAGTAGTAAACATCGCAAGCTATGTTGCGCGCCCTGGAGATGTTATTGAGGTACGGGCTCGTTCTAAAGAAATGGCAGTTATTCTGGAAGCTATCGCCTCTGGGGAAAGACATACTCCGGATTATATTTCTGTAGAAACAAGTAAGTTACGTGCACAATATGTGCGTGTTCCAGCCTTCTCTGAAGTGCCATATGCTGTTGCGATGAAGCCAAGCCTAGTTGTAGAGTTCTTCTCTAGATAAGGTACTTTAAATGTGTGCTTGCTAAAGGTGGGAAGTATAGCTAAACTAGTATAGCATGGTGTACCTAATGGTAATTTGCTATCTGTTTTATGGAATGTTTACTCTTCAGTAACGAATTGCCACTATAAAGATAAAGGTGTCACGTTTAATGGTTACATAACCTAAGTAGATGAAAGGCATACGTTAGAATGTCAGTTGGGCATGTACGGCATGTCGTGGTTGTGATTGATAACGTAGGGTGGGGTCGCTTTTATTTAGTAAGGCGTATCTTGAGGGAGTTTTTAATCAGGTAGCAAGTTATGCAAAAAGATTTTATAGATTATGGTAGGCTAGTCGATGAGGCTATGCATATTATCGTGTTCAAGGTTCTTAAATTAGTAGGGGAGCATGGGCTGCCGGGAGAGCATCACTTCTTTATCTCATTTTTAACAAGGTATCCTGGTGCAGTGGTGTCTGAGACATTACGTAACAAATATCCTAAAGAGATGACTATAGTTATGCAATATCAGTATCAAGATCTAACTGTTGATAGCCTTGGCTTTGGAGTGACCCTGAGTTTTAGTGGCCGCAAAGAAAGTATATATATCCCATATGCTGCGATTACCACATTTGCTGATCCAAGTGTACAATTTGGTTTGCAATTCCGAGAAGTGGATTATGAGGATGAAATGGACGGAGATGTACAAACTATAGGGGATAACATGGTGCCTGAAAATATTATGGCCTCTACTACCGTAATTCCAGCAATGAAGGGTGGTAAGAAAAAAGCTAAAGAAAATAATGTGGTGATGTTAGATCAATTCCGTGGTAAGCATAAGGGATAGTTCTGGTATAAAAGAGGGTATTGTAGATTCCTTTTGGATGTATCACTATCTACTACGCATTCAAAATTTGAGAAGCAATGTCTAATATATTCAAAAAAATAGGATGCATGGCTGATTTTGAATCAGAAATAGCCAGTGATGCTTATGATGAGCTGTCGCAGCGTTATAATTTAATTGATGCCCTAGCTTACCCTCCAGATTATTGTGATGTTATTATTACTTTAGGGGGTGACGGCATGATGCTGAAGGCCTTGCACTACGTTATGGGATATAATATTCCTATACTTGGTCTTAACCGAGGATCTATAGGTTTTTTGCTGAATGACTATTCTCCCCATGATTTAGAAGAGCGCTTACAACAGGCAGTAATTACCACTCTTTATCCTTTAGAGATGATAGCTACTGATATTAATGGGGTGCAATATAAGGCATTGGCAGTGAATGAGGTATCATTACTACGAGAAACTAGCCAGAGTGCTAAAATTAAGATCAGTATTAATGGGAAAAGTAGGCTAGACCATTTAATTGCAGATGGGGTGCTAGTTGCAACTCCTGCAGGCAGTAGCGCTTATAACTTTGCGGCTCACGGGCCTATTATACCTCTAGAAGCACGTATATTAGCCTTAACTCCAATCAGCCCATTTCGCCCGCGTAGGTGGCGTGGGGCGTTAATTTCGCACCATAGCCATGTGCGCTTCGATATTATGGAACCAGAAAAAAGACCAGTTAGTGCAGTGGCTGATTCTATTGAAGTTAGAGATGCGGTTAGTGTAGAGGTGCGTGAATGTACAGAGTTAGCTATGCGCCTTTTATTTGACCCGGGAAATATACTCCAGGAGCGAGTCCTGAAAGAACAGTTTTTAGGCTAAGATATTATGTCTAATATATTTCCAAGCCCAATGAAGCTTAGGGATAAAATAGTTGTAGTTTGTGGGGCCACGGCCTCGGGTAAGTCAGGCTATGCTTTGGAATTGGCCTCCCAGATCAATGGAATTATTATCAATGCTGATTCTATGCAAGTATATCGAGAATTACCAATTCTTACTGCCCAGCCTAGCCTATCTGACCAACGGCTATGTGTGCATCGGCTCTATGGTATTGTGTCGTGTGCTGAGCATTTTTCAGTATCGCAGTGGATAGAATTAGCAAGAACACAAGTGGAAGAAGCATGGCAAAAGGGTGCTACGCCGATTTTGGTGGGTGGGACAGGAATGTATTTGGCATCTTTCATTAATGGCTTGGCATATGTTCCATCTGTACCTGCTAATATTCAAATGCAAGTGGCGCAACAAACAGGTGAGCTCTCGGCGGAAGCTTTGTATAGGCAAGTTGAGCAATGTGATCCAGATGTGGCGATGCGAATCAAGGTGGGAGATCGGCAGCGAGCCATCAGAGCTCTTGAAGTGTTTGCTGCAACTAGTGTGCCCCTTTCAGTATGGCAATCACAAACTGCGTCGTATTATGCACGTGAGCGCTTTTATTTAATACATATAGCACCTCCGCGCGCGCAGGTTTATACTCAAATAGATGCACGCTTTTTATCTATGCTAAAGCATGGTGCGATAGAAGAAGTAAAAGAGCTATTGCATGCTTTACCGCAAGCGCGTTATCCGAAAGTGTTGGGGTTGGTAGAGATTATTGCTTTTCTTAATGGCACTCTTAATTATGATGCAATGATTCAAAAGTCGCAGCAGTACACCCGCAACTATGCTAAACGTCAACTCACCTGGTTTCGTAATCAAATGCAGTATGACATGGTTGCTGTTTAGGGGAGCTACATGGCAATTGTCTAGAAAAAGATATTCGTTCAGGCAAGCGATGGTTGAAGAATTTCAGCAAAATGTTTTATAATACCAAGTTTAGGAAATAAGTGCGCCCCCGACCCCCCACTGGGGGGCAGACCCTTTTCAGGGCCTGCGTACTATTCTAAAACATTTTGCAGCGAAACTAAACAAAGTGGTGCTCTTAAGTTGATGCCACGTGAATGGATACGTGTAGAGGCATAGCTCATACGTTGACTCTAGAATGAGACTGGACTATACTTCCATGCGGTTAAATCAGCAAGCAGTAGTATATTTATGTCCGTAGAGTTAGCGCATATCAGGAATTTTTCCATTGTGGCCCATATTGATCATGGGAAATCAACATTAGCAGATAGGCTAATTGAGGCTTGTGGGGGCTTAGAGAAAAGAGAGATGACGATGCAAGTGCTAGATTCAATGGAAATTGAGCAAGAGCGAGGCATCACCATCAAAGCACAAACGGTATGTTTGAAATATAAAGCCAAAGATGGCAAGACCTATACTTTAAATCTGATTGATACGCCAGGGCACGTGGATTTCTCTTATGAAGTTAGTCGTTCATTGGCAGCATGCGAAGGGTCAATCCTAGTAGTAGATGCAAGCCAAGGAGTAGAAGCGCAAACTTTAGCTAATGTCTATAAAGCTATTGATTGTAACCATGAAATAGTTTCAGTGCTCAATAAAATTGATCTACCTGCTGCTGATCCAGATCGAGTCAAGGCCCAGATTGAAGAGGTAATAGGCTTGGATGCATCAGATGCTATACCTATTTCTGCTAAGACAGGGCAGGGAATAGATGAAGTTCTAGAAGCAATTGTCAAGCGCTTGCCAGCGCCTAGAGGCAACCCAGATGGGCCGTTGAAGGCTATGCTGGTAGATAGCTGGTATGACCTATATTTGGGTGTGGTAATTCTAGTGCGAATTATAGATGGAATCCTCAAGCCTGGTATGAAGGTGAAGATGATGTCCAATGGGGCTCTACACAACGTAGATAATGTAGGAATCTTCACCCCTAAGAAACAAAATGTTGAAGCGCTATTTCCTGGCGAAGTAGGCTTTATAACTGCTTCTATTAAGCAGGTGGCTGACTGTAAGGTGGGAGATACTATAACCGAGGAGCGTAATCCATGTGCTGAAGCATTGCCTGGTTTTGATCCCAGCAAGCCCGTAGTGTTTTGCGGGTTATATCCTAGCGATGCTGGTGAATTCTCTGTGCTTAAAGAGAGCTTGGCAAAACTCCGCCTTAACGATGCCAGTTTTGAATTTGAGGCAGAAAGTTCTTCTGCCTTAGGGTTTGGCTTTCGTTGTGGCTTCTTGGGGCTATTACACCTAGAAATTGTTCAAGAGCGTCTAGAACGCGAGTTTTATCTGGATCTTATTACTACTGCTCCAAGTGTAATATATAAGGCGCATTTGAGAGACGGCCAGATAATAGAATTTCATAATCCAGCGGATATGCCAGATCCTACGAAGGTAGAGCACTTGGAAGAGCCGTGGATCAAGGCCACTATTATGGTGCCAGATAGTTACTTAGGAGGGGTGCTTAAATTATGTGAAGATAAGCGTGGAGAGCAGGTAGAGATGAATTATACTGGTAGCAAAGTTATGGTGGTATATATGTTGCCGCTTAATGAAGTAATATTTGATTTTTACGATAAACTAAAATCTTGCTCAAGTGGCTATGCTAGCTTTGACTGGCAGGCAGATGAATACCGTAAAGGTGAGGTAGTTAAGCTAACCGTGCTAATTAATAGTGAGCCTGTAGATGCACTTTCCGCAGTAGTGCACAAGGCACGTGCAGAGTCGCGTGGGCGTGAGCTATGCCAACGGCTTAAGGAATTGATTCCGCGCCATCTCTTCCAGATACCGATACAGGCAGCAATTGGTGGTAAGATCATCGCGCGTGAAACTGTTAATGCTATGCGTAAGGACGTGACTGCTAAGTGTTACGGTGGTGACGTTAGCCGTAAGCGCAAGTTGCTCGATAAGCAGAAAGAAGGAAAGAAAAGAATGCGGTCAATTGGTAAGGTGGAAATTCCACAATCGGCTTTTATTGCTGCTCTTAAGGTTGGAGATGGCAAGTGAGCCACATCGATGTGAGACATATTACCGGTATTAGCTGCAAGCATGACGAAGTACAGCAAGGGGGGGTGTATGTAGCTATTAATGGGCAGTATAATAATGGTGAAGATTACATACCACAAGCAATAGCGCGCGGGGCAAGTACTATATTGCTATATGGTTCCGAATCACGAATGGAGGTACGAGATGGAATCACCCTATGCTATGTCCCTAATGTAAGAAAAGAGCTGAGCAATATTGCAGCAGCTTTTTATCCAATGCAACCAGCGAACATAGTTGCAGTCACTGGCACTAGCGGCAAAACCTCAATTGTAGAATATTACAGGCAGATGTGCCAAGCCTGTGGGTACAACAGTGCTAGTTTAGGCAGCCTAGGCGTGCGTTCTGCAGAGCTGGTGGCGGTGGATACGCTTACGAGTCCCGAGCCACTAACCTTACATTATTTGCTGGACCGCATGGCTCAACATGGAGTAACGCACTTAGGGATAGAAGCCTCCAGCCATGGTTTACATCAACATAGGATAGACAGTGTGCGCCTATCTGCTGCTGCGTTTACTAATTTAGCGCATGAGCATTTAGATTACCACTTGACAAAAGAGGAATATTTCAAAGCCAAAGAGCGCTTATTCTCTGAGCTTTTGCCTACAGGTAGCTGTGCTGTGTTAAATGCAGATAGCCAATATTATGCGCGCTTATTACAAACATGTAAAAACCGTAACCTCAAAATCATTAGTTATGGCCGAGGAAAGGCGGACATTAGGCTAGTTGCTATGGACAATAACGCTTTGACTTTGGAAATATTTGGGCGACAGTATCATGCTATAGCGCGCTTAAATGCAGAATTTCAAGCATATAACATTATGTGCGCTTTAGGTTTGGTATCCGTTGGGGAAAACAACATCTCAGCATTAGTAGGAGCTATACCCAATCTGGTGTCTGCGCCTGGGCGCTTGCAGTTAGCGGCGGAATATCGTGGGGCAGAGATATATGTAGATTATGCTCATAAACCCGATTCGTTGGCTAAAGTTCTCAAAGCGCTACGTCTATCTCACAAGGGCAGACTACTTGTGGTATTTGGATGTGGGGGAGACCGAGATACGGCAAAGAGGCCATTGATGGGGGCAATAGCAGCAGATGGTGCTGATATAATAGTGGTGACTGATGATAATCCACGTACTGAAGATGCGGCATCGATTCGCCAGCAAATTTTAGCTAGTTGCCCAAAGGCAGTGGAAATTGGTGATCGCACTGAGGCGATAAAATATGCTATAAGCCAACTACAAGAAGATGATGTTTTATTGGTTGCTGGTAAAGGACATGAGGACTATCAAATAATAGGGCACACCAAGCATCCCTTTAGTGACCTTGCGATAATACAACAGTATACCCAAGGGTAGTAGCTATGGCATTGATCAGACATACCACAGTTGTCAGTTTATCCACACTACTAAGCCGTATATTAGGCTACGTACGAGATGTATTAATTGCCATGAACTTAGGTGCTGGTATTCTAAATGATTTATTTATTTTAGCATTGCGCTTGCCAAACCTGTTTCGAACAATATTTGGAGAGGGGGCCTTCAGCTCCTCTTTTGTACCGCTGTTTGCTAAGATATTAAACGAGGAAGGGAAGGAGCAAGCTAAAACTTTTGCCCAACATGTGCAGAGTATGCTTATTATTATCCTTATAGCTTTTTGCCTACTGTTATATCTGTTTATGCCACAGGTGGTAGATTTAACAGCCCCAGGAATGGTACAGAATAAAGAGCATTATAGATTAGCTGTGGAATTATCACGCATTACTGTACCTTATCTTTTTCTCATATCACTGGTGGCATTTTATGGCGGCATGCTCAATGCCGAACATCGATATTTTGCCTTCGCCATGGCGCCAATATTACTGAATATAGTGCTCATTGCCGCATCTTTTTGGGCCCAAGGAGAGCTTGAAGTATATATATTGGCTTATGCCATTTCTGTAGGTGGCTGGTTAGAGTTAATATGGATGCTAATATTTACATGGCGTGCTGGGTTGTTGTGGCTACCAACTTGGCCACAGTGGACGCCCCAGGTGCGTGAGCTATTCAGGCGTTTTGGCCCATGCTTGCTAGGCGCAGGGGTGGCACAAATCAACGTTTGGGTGGATACTATTTTGGCATCCATGCTTCCTAACGCTTTATCTTATCTTTATTATGCCGATAGAATCAATCAGCTGCCTTTGGCGCTGATTGGCACGGCCTTAGGTACTGTGCTGCTGCCGATGCTTGCGCGCCATTCGCGCGACAAGCAGGGCGAAAAAGCAGTACGTCTACAGAATAAAGCCCTAGATTTAGGCCTATTTTTGGCTATACCTGCGGCTATTGCGCTACATTATATGGCACCTGGAGTGGTGAAGTTGTTATTTCAATATGGCGAGTTTGGGGAGCTAGCAACAAACAACACTGCTGCAGCTTTAGCTATTTTTGCTTATGGGTTACCAGCATATGTATTAGTTAAAATTTTTATAGCTAGCTTTTATGCGGTTGGAGATACCATGACGCCAGCTAAAATTGCAGCTTGGTGTATTATAATAAATATGGCTATTAGCCTATCTCTCATGCCATATATTGCCCACTTAGGAATTGCCACAGCTGCTACTGTTGCTTCTTGGTGTAATGCATTGGCATTAGGCATAATGCTTCATAAACGAGGCTTAGCGGCGGTGCAGTTACGTAATATTGTGTCTATTATTTTATACTGCATATGTGCCTTAGCTATGGGGCGTATGTTGCTGTGGGTGGGGCATGCCTATGGCCACCTCGGCTTGCTTTGGGAGGTGAGTTTGCAAGTACTAAGTGGCAGCATTTTTTACCTTGCTATTGCCGGCGTCTTACGTTATATGGTGCGTACAGGGTAAAAAGCCAAGGAAAGTTTAACCTATCCCTCTGAGTACATACATTCGAATCATTGTAATTAATTGCTTCGAGCATATATGACTTATAAATTTATAGTATCTAGCTAGTTAACAAAAAATTAGTATTGCTTAGAATGAAAATAAGATATAAGCTAAAAAAAGATAGTCAGTTCTATTGCCTGTTAAATTGAAATGACACAAGTAGAACGATTCCATTAAAACTAAAGTCAAAGAGGACACTATGAATAGCAAAGAATTTAGCACACTAAGTATTGCCGATAAAATTAAATTGATCCACGATGGAATGCCAACTAAGAATGATGTTGATGATACTAAAGTTCTTAAGAAGCGGCTAAATGGTGGAACTACAACTACTGGGGTTGGAGATCTGACGGTGACAGTACAAGAAAAGGAGGAAGCGCATTCAGCTCTAGCAGGGACCAGTGTTCCGGGGCTTGCCACACTTAGTGCCAATCTGTATCAACAGGCACTAGCAAAGCAAAATGAGCTAGAGGTTTTTAAAGTGTATAAGGCTTTGGAAGATGTGAAGCTTGATATAACTGAATTAGATAGTGTAGAGAAAATTCAGAAGAAGTATAAGCGAGCCTATACTGCGGCATGTGACAGCCTAAAACAGGAACTAGGCATAGACGAGTATGACAACTTGGAAGCTGCGTTTAGGAAAGAGGAAAAAATCGATAGGTTAAAAATAATAATAAATCGTGATGAGAAAGAAAAAGAAACTCTTGATGATACGAACAGCGCCATATGGTTTAAATATCATTATGAGCAAGCAATTGCGGCAGGAAAACAGTATGATGCAGTGAAAGGTAGCTCTCCAGAGGCTGTGAGAGCTATAGATGCAGTTAAAAAAGCGCAAGCAGCTATGAAAAAGGCTCAGAAGGCATTTGACGACAATGCAGATAACAAGAAAGCAGCAGCTTTAGCTAAAGCTCTGGAGGATGCTGACCAGGCACTTGTTCAGGCTAAAGACAGAATAAATACGTCTACAGTAGAAGGAGAGGTGGCAGAGATCACAGTGGAGGCAGTATTGGCTTACAAT
>JANPII010000044.1:0-5926 GCA_031424915.1 Pseudomonadota bacterium | reverse complement strand
TACCCCTAACATTTGAAAAAAGCGATAAAACAACGCACTAGAAGTAGCGCCATCTACATCGTAATCGCCAAATACTGCAATAGATTGGCCTAGCGTTATAGCATCAGCAATGCGTTGAGCGGCTTTATCAGAATCTTTCAGTGCGAAAGGATCAGGCAGCATATCCCGTATCTTTGGATCTAAAAAGGCTTTTGCTGCCTCGATCTCTTCTACCTTACGGTTTACCAAAATTCGTGCAAGCAGTTCATCAATATCCAGTTTTTGAGTTAAAGTACGTACCTCGTACTCTTTATCATGTGGTAATACCCACTCCAAGTCTCTTACTGATTTCCCAAACTTTGTATATTCCCCATCACTTTCCACCACTACCACAGCTCCATCGCATTATTGCTTATGATGATATCACAAAATCTGCGTAAGCGCCACTCATAAATAGAGTTGCGAGGAAGCAAATTAATATTGGAGTATGTGTAGCCAAAAAAGTATAAATAACATTTTTTGGTGATTTTATACCGACTCTCAGCTAAAAGATTACAGCGTCGCTCGTCGCTCCTTGTACTGTTTTAGCTGAGAGTCGGTATATATCCTCTACCTACTGCGCTATAGTTTATCTCACTCGAGATTACACTGCATAGGCAGTCATTTCTTTCTTAATAATCCAAACCGCGTTTAAGGTAAGGTTATAATGTTGAATAGAGTGCAGGCACAATTTCCGTGAGTCGCTAAACACGTAGTCGGTGTTTACGCATCTGGTGCAATGTTCCATAGCGGCGTTTGGTTAGATTAAGGTATACCCCCATTGCAAGAGCGAAGGAAAGGACGGATGAGCCTCCATAGCTAATAAAAGGCAAGGTCATCCCTTTTGTAGGGAAGAGGTGCAATGTCACCCCTATATTGAATATGGCTTGAAAAGCAAAGTGCAGCAACATCCCAGTAGCAGCATACACATAAAATAAATTGTACTCATGGCTGAGGCGTATTAAGCCGCGTATAACAATACCTGAGAATAGCATAATAATTAAGCAGGCAAACAATCCACCAAACTCTTCCCCTGCAACTGCAAAAATAAAATCGGTATGGCAATCTGGTAACACAGATTTTACGGCCCCCTCGCCAGGACCACGGCCAAACAAACCTCCGTTTAGATATGCCTCCAAAGATTTAGTAACCTGGTAATTCTCGCTTTCTTCGGGAGATAAAAAGCTATTAATACGTTTGGCAACATGGGGAAGCAGAGTGTAAGCACCTATCACGCCAACCAAAGCGGTAATGCTTGCAGCAACTATCCATACTAGGCTCATACCCGCGACAAACAGTTGGCCTGCAGTAACTATGGTGACAGAGACAGTCATCCCAAAATCAGGTTGCAATAGCAATAGAGTTGCTACAATTAAGTATATAATTCCTACTACAATAAATCCTGGAAACTGACGTTGAGTATTACGCTCAGCAAGAATAAGCCCTACTATTATAGCAAGGCAAGGTTTAGCAAACTCCGAAGGCTGTAAAGAAAACCCTGCTATACTCAGCCAGCGGCGCGCACCTTTAGTCTCTTCTCCACAGAAGAGCACAACCACCATTACCGCTATCGAAGCAATTAGCCCTAAAAGAGCTAATCTTTTAATCCCTATTTCTGACAGAGTAGAAAGCGCAATCATCAAAGTGGCACCTACGCCAAGAAACACAAAATGCTTATATATGAAATGAAAAGGAGGAAGCTTAACTCGCTCAGCTACAGCGGGACTGGCAGTAGTAATAAGAATGGCACCTAGTATCATCAATGTAAGTAGCATAAATAGAGACCAAATATCTACTTCCCACCACCATTTGCGTATCGAATTGCTACCGCGTTTTTTAAACATTATTTTACAAAGAGTAAATTAATTGAAAATAGCATGAAGGATAACTATTTCTCACTCCCTGAACGGCGCCGCATAAATGCTGGCACATCAAAGAAATCATCCTCTGCCTGCCCGCTTGTATCCTTACTTGCCGGATCACGAGAGCTACCCTTAAAGCTCGCAGCCACACGGCCAAATATGCTAATACCTGACTTACTAGCTGGCTCAGCAGCAGGCTCTTGTTCTTTAGATAGCCCCAAGGCAGCAGAAGCAGCAGCAATAGCTGATATTGTGGCATTACTGATAGGAGCGCTACTGTCTTCCTCTCCCTCAGCATACTCTTCTTCTCCATATGCGTCATATGCGGCAAAGGAGTCTACCTCCTGGCGAGGCTCCTGCGCTTGTGGAGGAATGAAATTTTCGCCTAAGTCGCTCACTTCTTCCGACGAGGTAAATTTATGGTGCTCTTTCGTAGTTATATCCTCTTCGTCAGCTAGAGGAATTTCAACCTGAGTCGTAGCGTATATAGGGGTAGGAGCTTGATCTGTAGTTACATGCTGCTCTTGAGCTGCAGTACGCATAGAAATTGTGTTATATGCTCTATTCTGATCGCTATTTTCGATGCCTGTAGCGACAACTGAGACCTTAATTTTGTTCTCTAACTCAGAGTTAAAGGCTGAACCAAATATAATATTAGCATCAGGATCAACTTCTTCACGCACTCGTTCTACGGCCGCCTCTACCTCAAACAATGTCATATCTGTGCCACCAGTAATATTAATGATCACACCACGCGCGCCCTTCATTGATGAGCTATCCAATAGGGGATTAGATATTGCTGCTTCAGCTGCACGTAGTGCACGCTCTTCCCCTTCTGCTTCACCTGTACCCATCATGGCTTTGCCACCCGTTGCACTCATTACTGTGCGAATATCAGCAAAGTCCAAATTAACTAGACCAGGCATAGTAATGAGATCAGATACTCCACGCACACCAAGCAATAAAACTTCATCAGCCATACGGAAAGCATCCGCAAAGGTAGTACGTTCATTGGCGACACGAAACAAGTTCTGATTAGGTATAATAATCAGTGTGTCACAATAGGTATACATTTCTTCTAAGCCTTGCTCAGCAACTTCCATTCGGCGCTTGCCTTCAAAGTGGAAGGGTTTAGTAACCACCCCAACAGTAAGAATACCCCGTTCTTTGGCAGCCTTGGCGATCACTGGGCCCGCACCAGTACCAGTGCCTCCACCCATGCCCGCGGTTATAAACAACATGTTGCATTTATCTAAGGCATTATTCACTTCCGCCCACGATTCTTCAGCTGCTTTGCGTCCCATTTCCCGATAAGAGCCTGCGCCTAAGCCGTCGGTGCCCAACTGAATTCTGTTATTTGCCCGAGAATTCCCCAGCGCCTGTGCATCGGTATTTGCCACCCAAAACTCTATGGCTAAGTTAGCATCGATCATGTTATTAACGGCATTGCCTCCCGCGCCCCCTACGCCAAATACACACAATCTAGGTTTCAAATCATTATGCTCAGGAATGCTGATGTTAATAGATGACATGCTTACGCTCTCTTTTTATTGCCAATATTTATATACTCTACACTATAGTAGCACTATACTCTCATATCTATACTCTACCAGGGTATTCGTCAAATACAAGATACTTTGACGTTAAGATTTCACACATAAGAAACGACCTAGCTTAATTTTACAATTGCATACAGGCAGTATTTATCGGCGCTACTATCAAAACTGAGATTGCCAAGCTTACAACTAAAGTCGACCCAAGCACCCAATTTTGCTGAGCTGCCAAAGCTGTAGCACTGAATATCACTGCATGTGTTGCAACCCCAGCAACAGTCCCTGCTATTACTCCAATTTGTACATCTTTAGATTTAGTATCAAGCAGTGCAATAGAATAAACAGAATTACGCCATAACTGTGCCACCACTCCACCTAAGGCTGATAATGGATATATAGCAAGTACATTAACTTCTACCAACTCCACCACACTATAATAAATTCCGATAGAAAACAGCGAGGTGGTAGCGTATACTGGCATCTCTTCTATAAGTGCTTTATGTCTTTCCCTTTCATTATATCCTTGCTTACTGCCTTCTTTGCGCAATCTTTCCAATTCTTTTCGCAAGTCTTTTCGCATTTTCCATGCTGACATTGCAAAAGCGGGTGAACATTTTTTTTGTTTTATTTTATGAGGTCTCTTCTGATTTTCAGCGTGCTGAAACATATTTTTGAGCCTCACTACCCTTTCCTTAGATTCTGCTTCGAACTTAGCTACCCTGCGGGAAGGGGGAGGCCAGCCTTTGGACGAATTTTTTTTCGCCGCTATAGGGATAAATAAGGTTGTTGAGCACTCCTTTGTAGGGGGCTTAGTACTGAGGGACGCTTGTTCTGTAGAAGGAGGGGGAGTATCATCCTTAGGTTTATTTACCGGCACTACTTCTGACTTTTTACGTGAGCGTGTGTCCACTATAGGTAGAGTAGCTGCTGATTTTACCGTCCGTTTATTGTTGTCAAACGCCTTCTTCCATTCTTTCAAATCTCTAGATAGCTTATCACGCTCCTCCTGTGCCTTAGTTTTTACTTCCTCCTCTGCTTTGGTTTTTGCTTTCTCTTGCACTTTAATTTTTGTTTCATTCTGTTTTAACTGCTGTTCGCATGCTGTAACTAGTTGATCACGACGACTCACAATATCCATAGTTATAGTTACTAACTTATTCTTAGAGCAATACATGCTGGTAAAACCCAAAGGAGCAGCACGTAACAGCGCAGAGTACCCCAACGCTAAATTATTTATAATCTCTCTTTCAGATAGAGCTTTAGCATGCTTGATAATTAACCTCAAAAGCTTTGGATTCTCCATCTCCTCTGTACTTAAAAGATACCCCCGCTCTTGCAGATAACGAAGTTCTATCCCCAAGGTTTTAGCAGCATCTATGATAGCGGAATATGATTGCCCACCGCACCGCACTGTTCCTACATTGCCAGAATTACCATCGCTCTCATTGGTTACTACCAGCGCAACTAAAGTACGCGCCCGAGAATCTAGATTTTCTTTTCCTTCTTGTACTGAAAGCATGGAGTTATTTTTCGCTTTCTCCAATAGCTTAGTTTTCTCTTCAGCTGTCATAAAGCTTCTGTCCAACATTCTGGAGCCTATCATAATTCCTCTAAAAGAGGAGACAGCAACAATATGTGGCGTAAGAGCAATAGGTGGAGCGGAGCCATTTACTCCACGGTTGCATATTATCTCACGGATCGGCCCCGCCAATGCCTCTGCCACGATGTCAGTGGGCGGCCCCTCCTTTACCATACACTCACCTTCGCTATCTAAGCCGATGTACCCTCCGTTTACACCGCCTGGCTTAGGGCGTAGGTAGTTGTAATTAAAATTATGGTTTACGTATTGATCACCTTTAAGGCCGAGCCCTTTGGCATAAGTATAAGCCCCAAAATGCCCTAGGTTAGAAAGACCTAATAAATAAAGGCTGGTTTCACAGGTATCAACAACAAAATCGTAAAAAGCGCCAGTAATATCTGGATTTTGTGGACGCATACCTTTCCAACTTCAATGTTTTCAGAGATAGTTTGATACAGCCTATATTATAAACTTAAGGTATGTTTAGGATATAACTACCAATCCTGCTAGAGGAGCCAAGAAAGGCTCCTCTACTGATTAAGTGCTAAGCTGCTGGTGCGGATGGCAACTGCAATTCCGGTGCATAACGCTCAACGAACTCTTTGGAAGTAACTTCTTCTTCATGCACTTGTATCTTACCAATAATGTGGTCTACTACTTTTTCTTCTAGCAGCGGACCACGCAAGCGTTCTAGATTCTCACGTTTACGATAGAAATCTAATACCATTTTTTCCTGACCGGGGCGTTGCATAGCTTCAATTAGCACAGCTTGCTGTAATTCTTGATCCGTTACTTCAATCTTATGCTCTCGGGCTAGCTCAGCTAAAATAATACCAAGACGTACGCGTCTTGCCGCCACTTCTTGATATGCCTTCTTCATTTCATCTTCAGATTGATTTGCGGCATTGTTTGTC
>JANPII010000043.1:0-7778 GCA_031424915.1 Pseudomonadota bacterium | reverse complement strand
GCACTGCCACAGCCATACAAGCATATTTAAATTATTATTTCCTGCTGCAGTACTGAAAGCCTCATATTTTCCCGCGCTTAACATTAGCTGCCTTTCATTAAGCTCACACCATTCCCACAATTGCTTTAATACTTCTAGGTGGCCTTCTCTAGCAGCCCAAAGGAAAGCATCATAATTTCTTGCCATAAGCATTTCGTTTCTCTTCTGGGGTTCACACCACTCCCAAAGTTGCCTTATTATATGCAGATGTCCTTTCCCAGACGCCCAATGGAAGGTACTATAGTCAGATTTTATTAGCATTTTTTGCTGCTTATCAGGCTCACACCATTCCCACAATTGCTTTAATACTTCTAGGTGCCCTTTTTCAGCAGTTGCCCTGAAAGCGGGGGGAATTAGAAATAGAAAATCTCGTCGCTGAAGCTCATACCAGTAACGTAATTGTCTTAGGACTTCTAAATGGCCATTGCTAGCAGCTGTTTCAAACGCTCTCTCATTACCACATACCAATAGCCTCGCCCGCTTTTCAATTTTACCCCACTCCCATAGCTGTTTAAGGACTTCTAAGTGGCCACCCTCAACCGCATTAATGAAGGGCTCATTTCTCTTCCCATAGAGCATTTCTTCTCGTTCTTTATGCTCACACCACTGCCATAACTGTTTTAATATTTCTAAATGATCATTTCTAGCGGCTTTTACGAAAGGCGCATAACTCGGGAAGGGCTTATTAGCATAATAATGTCTAAGCATTCTTACCCTTTCTTTAGCCTCGCACCATTCCCATAATTGCTGCATTACTTCTAAATAACCATTCTTTGCGCTACATTCAAAAGCTGTATAACTCCAAGTCGCCAGCAGGCTTTGTCGCTCTGAAGGAGGAGTGTGATTCCATATTTCCTTAATCTTTTCTAGATTTCCGCTTGTGACGGTAGATATAAAATCTTGTATGGCTTCTTTCCAATCTTTAATAGGAAGAAGAGTCGTCTCCTTGTTAAGGTACGTATTATGCATTTCTTCTTGATTCCTTAATGTGTTGCAGTAGCTTGGCAACAGGTTTTAAATTTAAACTTTAAACTTCTAAATAGTAAAATCAACTACTTTCATCTAATTAACCTAAATGATGCTTAGCAACAAGGAAGTGCTTGAAATATTATTTAGGCTCTATAGTGTCTGAGAGTACTTATTTTTGCTTATAATACTCGTGGCATCAGTAAATAAGCGCGCTGCAAGGGCCTTATATGGGCCTTACATAATATTTAAGCACTTTGCTCCGAAACTAAACAAAGCAACGTCCTTTAAGTTAATGCCGCTTGAGCATTCAGTTACTAATTTATGACAGCCTACATTGTATCAATTAGAATCTCTCGCTTGCCCGCATGATTAGGGGCGCTTACTATGCCATCTCGTTCCATTTGCTCTATAAGTGTTGCCGCTTTATTATACCCCACTTTTAGGCAGCGTTGCAGATAGCTGGTAGTAGCACGCTTGTCACGACGCACAATCTCTACAGCTTGTTTATACAGATCGTCTCCCTCGGTATCAAAGGAAGCGCTGCCTGTATCCTCAGTTTCAGTTGTAATATCTTCCTTATACTGAGGTGAGCCTTGAGTCTTCAAGAAAGTAACGATGGTCTCCACTTCCTGGTCGCTGACAAAGGGCCCATGTACCCGCATAATGCGGCCTCCCCCGATCATGTATAGCATATCTCCCATGCCTAGCAATTGTTCTGCTCCTTGTTCATTGAGAATAGTACGGCTATCAATTTTTGAGGTAACTTGAAAGCTGATACGTGTTGGAAAGTTAGCTTTAATTACGCCGGTTATTATATCCACAGAGGGACGTTGGGTGGCCATAATGAGGTGGATGCCTGCGGCACGAGCCATTTGTGCCAAGCGCTGAATAGAAGCTTCTATATCTTTGCCAGCTACCAACATAAGATCTGCCATTTCATCTACTATCACAACGATATAAGGTAGAGATTCTGCAGACATGCTAATCATTTCAAATATAGGTTTGCCTGTATCACGATCAAAACCAGTTTGTACTTGTTTTTCTAAAAGCTCGCCTTTTTGTCGTGCCTCCTCAATCAGCCTGTTGTAACCCCCTATATTGCGTACGCCCATTGCAGACATCGACCTATAACGCTCTTCCATTTCCTTCACCACCCATCGTAATGCAGCCACTGCCTTTTTTGGCTCTGTTACCACTGGAGCAAGCAGATGAGGTATGCCTTGATATACTGAGAGTTCCAGCATTTTTGGATCAATCATTATGAACTGGCATTGTTTTGGTGAATGCATATATAGAAGTGATAGGATCATGGTGTTAATCGCTACAGATTTGCCAGATCCCGTAGTGCCTGCAACCAAAAGGTGGGGCATCTTGGATAGATCCGCAATAATTGGATTACCTCCTATATCTTTACCCAAGACTAGTGGTAAGCCTGCCTCAGTATGCGTGTATGCCTGGCTTTCCAACAATTCTCTTAAATATACAGTCTCACGGTGTGTGTTAGGCAGCTCTATACCAAGAGCGTTTTTGCCAGGTATAACCGCTATACGGGCTGATATAGCGCTCATAGAGCGTGCTATGTCATCAGCCAGCCCTATAACTCGCGCAGATTTAGTGCCTGCAGCGGGCTCAAGTTCATATAAAGTCACCACAGGCCCTGGATAGATCCTAGTAACTTGGCCATTAATACCAAAATCTTGTAATACCTGTTGTAATAAGCGAGAATTCTGGTTCAGGGCATCCTCGGATACATGCTGCTTACGCACCAAGGTTTGTGCTTCTTTTAAATAAGAAGTATTAGGTAAGGTGAATTCCGACGGCTCTAGCTGTAGAGTTTGCTGGGTAAAGCGTTGTGCCTTTGTTTTTGCCACTTTCTTACTGATTTCGATTAAATTGAAGCGTGGCATCTGTAGCACACTTGTTCCTTCTTCTTGCTCCTCTTCATCTGTATCTTCTTCTAGATCTCCATAATGATGCAGTGGTAAGTTGCGTTTATTTTGATAAAAACGTAAGCACATACTCCATAGACATGCCAATCCCCAAAGCCATATCTTGCAACAATAAAGCAGCGTATAACTTAGAATCTTCATAATACGTCTTAATTCGCGCCATGATAAGCCAGTGCATAGTAAAAGTGCAATAGCAGCCGTGACATGGCTGCAGCCTAGTAGTGTAGACCGTCCCATATAGTCAAGTAATTCCTGCTGCACAAATGCTCCTACATATCCCCCATAACTACGCATTGGTAACTCAGCAGCTTCCCCAAAAAAGCTGAACCAAAGAGCAAGCATAGGCATCAGTAGCATCAATAAAGCTAGACGTAATAATACCAGTCGCACACGCTTGCGCACCAATAACCTAAAGCCTATGCAAAAGAAAAAAAGCAGTGGGAAAAGAACAGTATATCCTAAGCCTTGAAGCAAAGGGTCAGCTAATGCAGCGCCAAAAGCACCGGCCATATTTTGGGTCGATGCATCTGTGGCATAATTGAAAGAAGGATCGCTTGAACTATAGCTAATGAGCGCTAATGAAACATAAAGCGCTACTAGAATAAAAAGAAGACCTAATATCTTATTACGTAATTGTTGTAGCCAATCAGACAATGTTGCAAACACTAATGATTCCATTTTGAGTTCCTGAAAGTAATTATATCAATTCCTAAAAATAAGGATACAGGATAAGCAATAAATTTTTATGAGCTTCCACCAACACTTTAATACCTAAATTACTCAAACCTAATTTCCCTTATTGCGATTCATTGCCTCAATAAAAGTCAGACGAGTGTTGGCATTTGATATATATGCCTCTAAGCTAGCAAAACGATTAAGCATAGAGTTGCGCTCTTCCTCTAATACCGCTGTTTTGAATAACTTTTCGTCCTTGCTGCGCTCATTCTCATTACGCAAAGCTTGTTGGATAATATCTATAGCGCCCCCTTCAGATTGCAAAATAGATAAGGAGTTGTATATACGATCAGCAATACCTTGCGTTATATCTAGGATAAGGGTGTCATGTCCAGTTCCTGTATATAGGAAGCTAAAGCCCTCTAATATAGTTCCGGGAAGTCCTCGAATTGTCCCTCCCTGATCTGGATTTTCGGAGTCAAAATATTGCAATTGCATCAAGGCACTAGCAGCGACATCATTGAGTTTATAACTTAGCTGTACAACTTGATCTATATCAATATCGATAGTAATGACTATATCACTTACATTATTTGGTAAGTTATTAGAGCGGCTTCGAGTGGGTAGCAGTTTTGCTGAAGCAGTACTTAAATTAAATTCAAATAGGTGACGTACTTCCTCAAAGTTATCTTCCATAGCTTGTATCAAGATTTGGCTATCCAAACGTAATAGATTATTATAGCGCGGCTCTTTATTTACTAAATCTTCGGGTATATCTTCAAAGCTAAATCCTACATCAAATAAGCTCATATATTGGCTTTGCCCATTTATTGCTATAGGCAAGTGGAGCTGAACTGCGGATAAAAATCCATCCAAGGATACGCTGTCTCGGATTTTAGCACCATCTAAATATTCTCCCATATCATTTCGTTGCTGTTGCTTTACTGTGAACTTGAGCAAGGTATTATATGCCGTAACCAGCTGCTGCATGGTTTCAATTACGCTAGCTTGATTCCATGTTATATCCGTAGATATCTTGGTATATTGTGGTGTAACCTGATAAACGCTAATAACTATATTTTCCAAACAATCGTCTATAGTATTAGTAGGACGCTGAATATCTTGTAGGCCGTTATAAGTAACTATACAATCTTGAGCGGTCTGTAAGTCGCAATATGGATTGTACACCGCATCATAGCTCAATACTTGATTCCAAACATTATCCGGATCCTCTATAGTATAGACATTTACTACTCCTGTTTGTTTAGATTGCAGAATCATACGGAACTGCCCAGAGGTTGGCTCAAATATAGATGCACCAACGCCCGTTTGTTTAGCAGCATGGTTAATAGTTGCTATTACCTCTTGTAGAGTGCTTCCCTCACTCAGAGTAATATTGATGCCATTAAGCTGGAATGTGCCTGCGGTAAATAACAAGCTATTAGAATTATTATTGGCAGCCTGAACAATACTACTGGTTTTGCTGCTAAATGCCACAGTCTGACGTACCATACTCTGGGCTAGCTGTTTAACTTCAAGGTCAAAATGACCTATCTCTGCTCCGTTATTTACATTAACCCCTAAATACACTCCAGCAGCCACTCCTGTGTTACTATTGCTATAAGCTACTCTAGAATCAAACACCTGGTTATTATTGCCAGGTACATAACGTAATTTGTCTGTGGTGTTATATAGGGATTGTATTATCCCTTTTAGCTCAGTGTAGGCTTGGATTTTATCATTATTAAGAGAAATTTGAGTATCTAACCCGTCAATCGGTTGCTGTAAAACTTCCATGCGTTTATCAATTATCTCTTGGTGATTAAGCCTAGAGTTAAGGCCAGTGAGCGCATTGCGCCCTATTCCACTAAAATCTATGCGTGATGCCATATGTTAGTTTCACCGTGAATTAATATAGTCCTCTACCTTCAGCAAATCTTTAATGATAGCCATTGGCTTGAGCTGCTCAATAATGCTATGTCGGGGATGGGGGTGGGCCTGAATAACGACTACATCCATTCCCGCAGCCTGCGCAGCCCGTACTCCCGTATCACTATCTTCAATCACCAGACAACGAGAGGGTGGAATATTGCCCATATGACGTGCCGCATATAAAAATAAATCTGGCGCTGGTTTTGGTATGCCATTACTTTGCACGTATGTGAATATATGCTTGGGATCAAAGAAATGATAAAGGTTAGTTAAGCGTAGCGATTCCACTACACCGTCTGGCTCGCCGTTTGAAGCTACGCAAAATGGCATTCTTTTATTGCTTAAGCGCTCAAGCAAAATGTCAGCGTTTGGGATTTGCACAACGTAACGTACTGCATCATATAAGTATTTAGATTGTGCCCGCCTTATAAACTCCTCGGTTGGAAAGCTGGGACCTACTTGCTCTTGTACTTTTTGCAATAAAACTGCTAAGCTAAGGCTAGTAAAATGCTGTATGCAATACTCAGTAGTATACTGCAAATAGCCCATTTCTTGCAGCGCTTCAGCACATGCGGTATTGATCAATACTTCGGTATCAACTAAAGTTCCATCACAATCAAAAATTACTAAATCATATTTCTTATTATCCATCTTCACCTCTTAAATCCATACTCTCTCCATCAATCAAGAAACCATCCATCTGCATATGCCATAACGTAGCGTAATGACCTTCCCATTCAATTAATTCTTCATGGCTACCATCTTCTATAATTACTCCATCTTTAAACACTAGAATGCGGTCCATACCAACTAATGTAGATAGGCGGTGTGCAATCACAATAGTTGTCTTATTTATCATGATCTTATGGATTGCATCCTGAATCAAGCGTTCTGTAATAGTATCTAGTGCAGAAGTAGCCTCATCCAAAATCAATATCTTAGATTCCTTCAAAAAAGCCCGAGCTATGGCAATACGCTGACGTTGCCCGCCTGAGAGCTTACCACCACGTTCACCTACTATTGTCGCGTACCCCTCAGGCATTTTTTGAATAAACTGATCGCAATGGGCCATCTTTGCTGCCCATAGCACTTCCTCATCAGTAGCTTCTGGATTACCATATCGAATATTTTCCCATAAAGTTCTATGAAAGAGGCCGGGTTCCTGAGGAATTACGGTAATGTTGCGTCGTAGGCTGTCTTGTGTTACTTCGCGTATATCTTGACCATCGATTAAAATATCACCACTAGTCACATCAAAATATCGCAAGATAAGATTAGCAAAGGTTGTTTTGCCTGATCCTGAAAAGCCCACTAGCCCCACCTTCTGACCGGCGGGAATAAGTACACTTTTATTGTAAAATAGCTGATGCCCGGGGCTATAGTGAAATGTTACATTGCGGAATTCTATAGCTCCTTGGGTAACCTTTAACTCTGGAGCATTAGGGTTATCCAGCACAGTAATTGGAGCGGTAACTATACTCATACTTTGGCTAGATATTCCTACTTCTTCAAATAGATTTGGTAGCATCATTGCCACAAACCATACCATCATGCCTATATTATTAGTAGTATTAACAATATAGACTAGCTCTGCTACTCCAATCCAACCTGCTTGGTAGGCATATATATCCGCTGCTGTCATAATGACTCCGAGCCACAGAAAATGCAGTAGCCCCAACCATAGCTTCATTTTGGCTATATAATTTAAGTTAACTCGGTGCTTCAGCTGTTCTGCATCCTGGAAGCACCCTATATATTGCCTCTCCTGTGTACGACCGGCAAACAGGCGTACTATTCCATGATTACTAAGACTATCGACAATTTTACCAACTAGAGTGGTTTGTGCTTCTGAATGTATATGTGATAGTATTCGGCATCTGCGCGCAAAATATAGGCAGCACGACATATGCGCTAGCACCCACGCCATGATAATTATAGAAAACATCATATGCAATTGAGTAAACATGCTAACAGCAATAAACACTCCTAAAAATGCGGGAATAAAAGTTTGGGTTATTAGTTCGAATATAGTCCAACTGCTGCGTGCTAACTCAGAGACTTGGTTACCAATGCTTCCAGACATACTGGCGCCAAAATAGCTATAACTCTGCTTACTTACCTGCTCGTAAGCAAACATTTGTATATCAGCTTTAAGTTTGGGAACAAAACGAGCATTGATAAAGTCACCAATATGGAACATAGCCTGTGCGCTTA
>JANPII010000042.1:0-7877 GCA_031424915.1 Pseudomonadota bacterium | reverse complement strand
ATCAAAATTTGTTCTGCTATGTAACACTCGCTCCTCCAATTTTTAAGAGTCCTGTGAAGATATTTTATACATAAATCGACTTAAGGTCAACCCTTAAATGGCGCCTATGCCGAAGATTTTATCTTAGCTTTAATCTTTTTGATGAACATAAAGACTAAGTCATTGTTTTTTAAAGAAATTACTCAACAGAGCAAAGTACTAAACCTTCGCTCTGTTTGGCTACCTATGTTAATTAGCCTTAATACCATAATAGAGATTATGGAAAATAGATCTTAGCTAAGCCATAGCCAGTAATAATTTGCACTTGTCATATCCATTAAACCGAGTAATAATAGCAAGTATGCGGCTTCGTAAGTTGAAGATGCGATTTTTTTAATTGCGGTAATAAGGGGTGAAAAATGCAGGAGCTGCAATACTTAAGAGACGTGCTGATTATACTGGCCGCTTCCATCTTGATTGTGGTTCTATTTCGACGCTTACGTTTGAGCCCCGTGTTAGGCTATCTGATTTGTGGAGCTATAATTGGCCAGCATGGGTACGATGTAATTAGCGAACCTGCTTATGCACATAATTTGGGTGAGTTTGGGATAGTCTTTTTGCTATTTGTCATTGGTTTAGAGCTAACTTTTGAGCGTCTACTTAAGATGCGGCTGCATGTATTTGGCTTTGGAGGCCTACAACTGCTTCTTACTACCCTACCTTTGATATTTTTAATCCGCTATTTCTTTAATCTAGATATACCCGTTGCAGTAGTATTTAGCGCAGCACTTACCTTATCTTCCACTGCGATTGTACTGCAGGTTATGGCAGAATCAAAACGTCAGTCAACGCAAGTTGGTAGATTGGCTCTGTCTGTTTTACTAATGCAAGATTTAGCGGTTGTCCCTTTGTTAGCCATTATGCCGCTGCTTGCTGAAACCAAGCATGACATCGTGAATGTCTTAGGTTTAGCAGCATTAAAAGCCTTAGTCGCGATAGTGGGAATTACTATAATAGGACGCTTGTTCTTACGCCCTATGTTCTCATTAATAGGCAGTGCCAAAAGTGACGAAGTTTACGTACCCACTACCCTGCTCCTTGTACTTGGCGCTGCAGTAGCAACTAATAACTTGGGTTTATCAACTGCTATGGGTGCGTTTGTTGCAGGACTGATGATTGCTGAGACGGAATATCGCAATAAGGTGGAAAATAGTATAATGCCGTTTAAAAGCCTGTTGCTAGGGCTGTTCTTCATGTCTGTTGGCATGTCTATAGATGGCAGATTTATAATAGATAACCTAGTTAAACTCCTGCTTGCTGCTTCTATCCTTATGCTAATAAAAGGTGGGATTATCTTTAGTCTATGCAAAATATTTAGATTCCAGTGGGGAGCAGCCCTGCATTCATCCTTGCTGCTATCTCAAGGCAGTGAATTTGGTTTTGTATTAATTGGTCTAGCTTCGCAGCAATCAATTTTATCAACCTATGAATCGCAGTTTATGTTGATGGTAATAGCAATTACTATGGCCGTTACACCCTTGTTATCTATTATTGGAAGTATGTTGGAAGACCGAATAGATTTCGGAGAAGGACGTGATGGTAATATGGAATTCAAAGGTATAAGTGACCTAGACTCGCACGTCATAGTTGCAGGCTTTGGCCGGGTTGGTAGGGTGGTGGCTTATATGCTAGCTGCTGAAAAAATCAACTATATCGCAGTGGAGAGCAATGCTGCACTAGTGAAGAAGGCGCGTAACCAAGGTTTCCCAATATACCATGGCGATCTCAGTGATATAGATATACTACGTTCAGTTGGGGCAGAACGCGCAGCAGCAGCAATTTTGACCATGGATGATAAGATTTCACTGCGTAAGGCAGTTAAAACCATAGCAACACACTACAAGAATTTGCGTATAATGTCGCGAGTGGAAGACTACCGCCATGGTACCGGTTTACGTAAATTAGGTGCTACTCTTACCGTGCCTGCTACTATAGAAATTGGCCTACAACTCGGAGGAGCCTCTTTACGCTATCTAGGCATCCCTGACCATGAGATATTAGCCATGAAAGAACGTGTTCGCCAAAATGATTATTCTTTAACCGAAGAAATTGAACTATTTCGTGGTATAGTACAAGCCAGAGCAATACATGAGTGGCATAAAAGCCGTATGAACGAAGGCGGGGGGCCAGAAGCTAATATTAAAAACAATGTCGATGGTATAGGATAAAATGAAGCTCGAAAGTTTTGCGCTGCTTTTTCGAGCAGCTGCAGAAAAAGGTATTCTCTTATTGCTCGGTATGCTAGCAGCAATAGCTCTGTGCAACTCTAGTTACAGTTCTATATATCATGCTGTAATGGGTGAGCATATTTCCATCAACGTAGGAAAATGCGCCTATATATCTTTATCATTGCGCGATTGGATCAATGACTTTGCTATGGCCCTCTTTTTTATGGTTGTAGGTATGGAGATTAAGCGTGAAATGATTGATGGCCACCTCGCCACCTGGTCACAACGCTTCCTACCTTTTGTGGCTGCAACAGCAGGTGTGTTACTACCTATGGCTATATTCATGGCCTTTAACTGGCATAGTCCAGATAGTTTATCAGGCTGGGCTATACCTGCTGCTACTGATATTGCATTTGCCTTAGCTATGTTTGCTATGTTTGCACGTGGCCTTCCCTTATCATTACGTGTATTTTTAGCAGCTCTAGCCATTATTGACGATTTGATGGCAGTAGTGATTATAGCCATTTTCTATACTGCCAATCTTGCGCCCATATACCTGTTAAATATCTTAATTATAGCATTAACAATAGCCTTTCTTTGGCGCTTGGGGTATAAAGGGATATTCCTATACTTAGTAGGCGGTTTGCTACTTTGGTATTGTTTTTACCGTTCTGGCGTGCACGCAACAGTTAGTGGTGTAGTAATGGGGTTTTTAATACCCTTAAGATGTAAAAAAATTGAAAATTTCTCACCCCTGTTAACTCTAGAGAAAATACTAAGTCCTTATATTTCCTACCTAATTTTACCAGTCTTTGCGTTTGCCAATAGTGGAATAGACCTACGTTTTATGGCTATTACAGATTTTCAGAACAGTATCACTATGGGCGTTATGTTAGGGCTGTTTATAGGGAAACAAGTGGGGGTATTTGGCTCGGTATGGCTGATGACAAAAATAAATATAGCACGTTTACCTAGCGGTTCTAATTATCAACAATTTTACTGTGTGTCGATACTCTGTGGGATAGGGTTTACCATGAGCTTGTTCATTAACATCTTAGCTTATAGCACACAACCAGCATTTATTACATCTGCACAACTTGGAGTTTTAGCAGGATCAGCCCTATCAGCTCTATGGGGGGCCATCATGCTTTACATAATACGGAAGATTAAGTAGTGACTATCATAATTACTCCTAATACTGAAGGCATAAGGAAAGCTGCGGCTTTCCTTGCCAAAGGGGAAGTTGTTGCACTACCAACTGATACGGTTTATGGCTTGAGCTGTGATGCTACAAATAAACAGGCACTCGAAAAAATATATGCGCTAAAACGACGGCCATTAGTTAAGGCATTGCCAATTTTAGTGCGTAACCTAGTGCAGGCAGAAGAAATAGCCCTATTATCCCCGTCTGCCCAACGCCTAGCTGCACGCTTTTGGCCAGGCGCGCTTACCTTGGTTGTTGCTGCAAGACATAATAACAGCCTTGCTTTATGCGGCAATACCATTGCCCTACGTGTTGCTGCCAGCTCATTGATAGACAGTATATTGAATCTCCTTGGACATCCCATAACTGCTACTAGCGCAAATATTAGTGGACAACCCATACTTACCTCCGCCCAACAAATTATGCATACCTTAGGCCCCCAACTCCCGGCCATCCTCTTGCCTTATGATAAGGGGTTTTCAACTAATGTCGCCCTACCCTCCACTATAGTCCGCTGTATTGATACGCCAGTTATACTGCGCCAAGGAAGCATTCCAGCACATTTAATCCTTGAAGCGTTAGGCCCTTAGTAGGTATCAATAGTTGTAGGCCATTTTTTTTACTACAAAGACTTGACTGATACATCAATTCGCGCTAATAATACGCCATGAAATAAACAACGATGGTTAACTTAATGGCGAATCATAAATCGGCTGAGAAGGCACATACTAAATCTAAGATACGGCAAACCCGAAATACTGCGACCCTTAGCCGTATCAAGTCACACATAAAACGGGTTGAAGTAAGTTTGCGTGAAGGACGCTCTGATGCGGTACAGGCCGAGTTTAATAAAGCTCAATCTGAGATTCAAAAAGGTGTTTCTGCAGGAGCATTAAAAATTAATACTGCTTCACGGCGCATTAGTAAACTAGCTCAGAAAGTTAAAACTGCTGTGCTTGCAACTTTTAATGAAACCCCTACTAAACCTGAACAAAGACCAAAAGCATAAACCATTATCTATAGGCTTAGATAAGATCGAATCTGCTTAGTTCAAACTAATGAAGGAGCGTACAGTGGACATTAAAAAGTTAACCCCAGGTAAAAACCCTCCGCATGAGGTTTATGTAGTAGTTGAAGTGCCAGTCAACTCTGAGCCAGTAAAATACGAATTTGATAAAGATGTAGGCGCAGTATTTGTAGATAGATTTATGCAGTCTAGCATGCGCTATCCATGCAATTATGGATTTATACCACATACCTTATCTGGCGATGGCGATCCTATTGATGTATTGGTTTTTACTAACTTCGCTTTAATTCCTGGCGCAATAGTCAGCGTTAAGCCAATTGGGGTGCTGATGACCGAAGATGAGAAAGGCCATGATGAGAAAATTTTGGCAGTGCCTACTGCTAAGCTGGACCCTCTCTTCGAAAATGTTAATTCATATAATGACTTGCCTGCTATTGCGATTCGCAGGATTGAGCATTTCTTCGAGCACTATAAAGATCTAGAGCCTAATAAATGGGTTAAAGTTAAGGGCTGGGAGGATGCAGCTAAAGCACGAGATCTTATTATAGAAGCGGTTAAGCGTCATAATACCAAAAGCACTTAAGATTAACTCAACAGACAGGATCATGAGCAAGTTTGTTGTAACTACCTTTTATAAGATTGTTAATTTACCTAATTATCGCGATTTGCGTGCACCATTGCTGCGTTTTTGCAATGAGCAGAAGCTAAGCGGCACTATTCTACTCACCCCTGAGGGAGTGAACGCTACCGTTGCTGGTAGCAAAGAATCAATAAACTCTTTATATACCTATATTCAAAGCAGACCAGCGCTAGCAGATATAGAGTATAAAGAAAGCTACTGTGAGTATTCTCCATTTCAACGTATGAAAGTATTATTGAAGCAGGAAGTAGTGGCAATGCGTGCCGGAGCTATGGATTTCACTCAACGTGGAGAATATGTCAGCTCCGCAGACTGGGATGAGATGATTACAGACCCCAATATAAAAGTAATTGATACACGTAACGACTTTGAAGTAGAATTTGGCACCTTCCGTGGCGCCATTAACCCTAAGACCACCCGTTTTTCCGAGTTTGCCGCATGGGCAAATGAGTATTTCAAAGACTGTGACCGCAGTATTCCAGTAGCCATGTTCTGTACCGGCGGCATAAGGTGCGAAAAATCTACCGCCTATATGAAAAAAATTGGCTTTCATAAAGTATACCATCTGCAGGGTGGAATTCTAAAATATTTAGAAGAAACTGGTAACCACAATAAAATGTGGCAAGGTTCTTGCTTCGTTTTTGATGATAGACTTGCTGTTAATGATCAACTACAGTCTATCGAGGAAGAACAAGTATACTAAAAGCTAGATGGACTACGCCATGTGTTCTTCTAGCAGTCAAATATAAAACGAGAGGTATACCATGAGCTGGCTTATAATTTTAGCGATCATTGTAGTAAATTCTATGTTTGTGGTGGCTGAGGTGTCACTACTAACTTCTCGTCACATAAGGCTCGAGCGGCTTGCTCAGCAAGGTAGCAAAGGGGCAAATACCGCGCTACAGATCATACGTGAGCCTGATAAATTTCTTTCTACTGTACAAATTGGTATCACCTTAATGAGTATTATTTTGGGCCTTTATGGTGGAGCAACAGTAGGAGATAATTTGGTAGAAACATTTGAGGACATTCCCTACTTGAAGCCCTATAGTTACGCTCTGAGTAATGGTATCATGGTTATATTTATAACTTATCTCACAGTGATGGGCGAGATTATTCCCAAGCGTATAGCCATGCTTTATCCTGAAAAACTTGCGATCATATCTTCATATACGATGGTCGTACTTATGCGCATTTGTTATCCCCTCATTACAACGCTTAGCCTCTCTACACGTTTAGTAATAAAAATGCTAGGCTTACGTAGTACCCCGCATGAATTAACAGTAGATGAAATTAAGATATTCATTAATCAAGCAGAAAATAGTGGCACAGTAGAAAAAACCGAGCGTGATATGATTCGTCGCCTCATTCATCTTAGTGACATGGCTGTAGGTGCAGTCATGACTCCGCGTAATAAGATGGTATGTCTAGATTTAAATGAAAGTGATGCGCAAATCCTGCATAAGCTTTATACCCACCCCTTCAATACCTTTCCAGTAACTGATGGGGAGGACAATATAATAGGTACAGTCTCAACAAAAGAGCTACTTAACGCTAAGATGCAAGACAAGCCCCTGTTATTGAAGAAAAAATTAAAGCCTGTCCTTTATATCCCCGAGACTGCACGCCTAGATAAGCTTATTGAATTGATGAAATTAAAGCAAAGCAGAATTGCTATAATCATTGATGAATATGGAGAAACTGAAGGTATAGTAACGCTCAATGATATTGTCAAAACGTTTGTGGGGGACCTTGCAACTCTAATAGATGGACAAAAACCAAATATTATTTCACGCCGTGATGGAAGCTATATGGTGGCCGGCAGCACTCCTGTAGCTGAGATAATGGAAATTCTGGATCTTAATTCCCTACCTGGTGCAGAAGAAGAGGAGTATCGAACTTTAGCTAGCTTTATATTGAAGCAAATGAATAAGGTGCCCAAAGCTGGGGATCATTTTACTGCTGCGGGTTGGCAGTTTAAGGTAACTCGTATGGATAACTTTCGTATCGACCGTGTGTTAATAAGCCCTATAATAGAGGATTAATACAATTTTATACTTCTAATACAAAGAGATGAAAAGGGGTTTTGCCTTGCTTTTTAAATTTAGGTGTGCTAGACATACCTTTCATTATTAGATCGAGGAAGGAATGAAAAAGAGATGGGTCTATTTATTTTTAGCGCTAACCATTAGTGGGTGCGCCCAAGCTACAGAATTGAAACAAGAAGGTGGAGATAATACTGTGCGTACTGTGCAGGTGCCGAAACCTGAAGCGCGTGGCAAATTTGTAGTAGGTAAGCAATATAAAGTTAAGGGTGTAAGTTATAAACCGCGGGTAGACCTGCGCTATCGCGCTACTGGCATTGCCTCCTGGTATGGGCAAGAGTTCCAAGGCGAACAAACTGCAAATGGCGCGCGTTATGACAAACGTGGCTACACCGCTGCCCATCAAACCCTGCCATTGCCTAGTGTTGTAAGAGTAACTAATCTTAATAATAATAAATCCTTATTAGTAGTGGTAAATGATCGTGGCCCTTTTCGTAAAGGCCGTATTATCGATGTTTCTAAAAAAGCTGCTGAAGACCTAGGCTTTGTTACAGAAGGCATAGCAAATGTACGAGTAGAATATCTACACTCACAGACAGTGGCGTTGCTTGCACATTATCCTCGTGCTGAGCGAGAGAAAGCTGCGGGCTACTATCGCCTAGCTGCAGTTCAACAAGGCTTACTTACGCATAGCCTAAATTAAATGCCGAAGTAGCACAGCGGTAGTGCAACTGATTCGTAATCAGTAGGTCGG
>JANPII010000041.1:0-3504 GCA_031424915.1 Pseudomonadota bacterium | reverse complement strand
ATGTAAAGCTATGTATAATAAAACACCCCCACAGATTCAGCAATTTGTTACTGAGATAAACTATCAAGATGCTATAGAAGTTACAGCTGTAGGAAATCGCCGCATATACTTATTAATAGAAGGCATGCATTGCGGTTCATGCGTGTGGCTGATTGAAAATGCATTACGCCAACAACCCAATGTACTAAATGCTCGAGTGAATATGAGCACAAGACGATTAGTATTAGAGTGGCAGGGCGGACTTGAGGAAATTGATGGACTCGTAGACGTCATACACAAGCTTGGATACAAACTTATTCCGTATCGTGTGAGCGACGTGCAGGCTAGTGATACTCATAACCAACGAGAGTTATTGTGGGGTATTGTTATTGCAGGCTTTGCTACAGCTCAAGTTATGATGCTTGCCCTAGCAATATGGTCGGGCAATATTTATGGTACTATTGGGCCAGGTACACGCCAATTTTTGCACTGGGTTATCGCCATAGTAGCCATTCCCGCAACTTTATACTCCGGCAAGATATTTTTCAGAGCTGCATATTTAGCTATGCGTGCGCGACGTAGCAACATGGATATACCTATTTCCATTGGAATCATCGCCACTCTGATGGTCAGCATACAAGAAACGTTAAGACATAGTGAGTATACTTATTATGACTCAGCACTCATGCTGATTTTTGTGTTATTAATTAGTCGTTATCTAGATCTAAAGGTGCGCAACCAAGCGCGCAGCCAAGCTCACGAACTGCTATTGCAGCAACCACATACAGCTAGCCTACTAGAAGATGGAATATTAAAGCTCGTAGACATTACCCGACTAAAGGTTGGTGATGAGGTATTAGTATCAATGGGAGAAAAGATCCCTGTCGATGGAGAAGTCATTGAAGGCAATAGCGAGGTAGATAATAGTATTATCACTGGAGAAACTATACCTTCTAGCATCGGGGCGGGAAGTCAGGTATATGCAGGTACGTTAAATATATCCGCTCCTATAAGAGTACGGGTTAGTAAAAAGAGCGGGCAAAGCTTAATCGCTGAGATTATTACACTGATTGAAAATGCGGAGCAATCTAAAGCTCGATTCGTAAAAATTGCTGACAAAGTAGCGCGCTGGTATACTCCCGCTGTCTTAATATTAGCCATTTTCACTCTAGTGTTATGGCGGTATTGGTGGCAATCCTCCTTGGAAAACGCAGTACTATACTCAGTATCTGTCCTACTTATTACGTGCCCATGTGCTATGGCTCTGGCGGTACCAGCTGTACAAATTGTGGCTAGCACTCGCTTGCTTAAAGCTGGAATCTTAATTAAGTCGAGCGACGCATTGGAACGTCTAGGGCAAATAAATATAGTTGCCTGCGATAAAACAGGCACTCTAACGATAGGCCAACCTCAGCTGATTAACCGCAGTAGTATAAATGAAGAGGATTGGAAGCTGATTGTGGCTATGGCGGCGAAAAGCAAACATCCCCTGTGTCGTGCGGTTGTACAGGCACATGAGGGCACAATAATGCCTATGACGGTACAAGAATATAAGGGAGAGGGGATGCAGGCCACATACCATGGTCAGGAGTTACGTTTAGGAAGCGCGGCATTTTGTAAAGCGCAGAGCTACCATAATGATTTATATCAAGAGATTTGGTTCACTTCCCCTCAGCAAGGCCTTGTTCGTCTACAATTCCAGGACATGCTAAGACCAGATGCCATCCAGGTTATCGAAACATTAAAACAAATGGGGTATTCTCTATGTATATTATCTGGAGACCGAATGTCGGTAGTTGCTGCAATGGCTGAGCAACTTGGTATTGATGAATATTATGGGCAATTGCAACCCCAAGACAAATATCATTACGTAGAACAAAAGCAGGCTGCAGGACAAAAAGTGCTGATGTTGGGAGATGGACTAAACGATGTTGCTGTGCTCAAACTGGCGCATGCCTCGATTTCTCCCTCTTCTGGCATTGATCTATCACAAAACAGCGCCGACATTGTTTTCCATGGAATCCAACTATCCGCAGTGACAGAAGCATTGAGGGTGGCACGCCAGGCTGAAAATCTAGTATGGCAGAACTTTGCCTTATCTTTTGGGTATAACATTATTGCCATTCCAATAGCGGTGCTTGGACTAATCACCCCAGTATTTGCAGCAGTGGCTATGTCGTTATCTTCTTTATGCGTGGTTCTTAATGCGCTAAGGTTGCGGTGAGGTAACGTTTACTATAGAAGTCTTGGGTACAAAATACTTAAAATTCCAGATATCCGTGTACTTCCATGGCTAGACCTTAAAAGGTAGTATTATAGCGCATCATAGCCTATCATGTCAATAAACGACACCACCACTACACCCACGATTATAGCTGGCGCTATAGGCATTAAAGAACATACAGCAAGTATAGTGCCCCCATTTATTATTTCCAAAGCGGTACCTGATATAAAGGCAAGATATGCTGACTGGGTTCCCACGGCCGCGCCTATAACAGAAGCAGCAAACATATTTAGAGCAATTCCAGCATAAACGCAGCCAGAGGTCATCAAAAAAAGTGGGAAATGTTGTTTTATACTATTTATCATATGCTTCTTGGTTTATCTATTAAACTCTAACTACGGATAAGAGGATATATTATAAAATCTTTTTACCCCATATTCATAAGCTGGCAGGAAGCTTTTCATTATAATACAAAGCAGCTTGTGATCCTGACTAACTACAACCTACGAGCTTGGTAAGGCAGCTGTCAGTTCTATTCTTTCTGACGACTCTACCATTTCCAATTGCACCTGCAGTTGCTCGATCAGCATTTTAGTGAGGTATACCTGCACATTGCGCAAGGAAAGGGTTTCAGCCATGGTGTTTATGTCATTCAACAGAATTGCGCGCGCCTCATCCAATTTTTTTATCCCTCTTTCACTGCCAACTCCTACTACTGTTATTACCTTGACTTTTTCTACTTTAGCCAACTTGATATGGATGGTCCCACCATAAATCAGGCTACTTACAGCAATCAGTATTAAGTTAAGTAACAGCCGCCCGGAAGTAGGGGTCAAAGCTAGCATTGCAGTGCTTGCTTCCTTAGTCCATTCTACTTTAATCTTCCCCTGGGAATACATATCTGTAATAACACTACGGATTTCTTCCATATCCATCTCACCTTTAGCCTCGGCCATACTATAAGCAAAGCGAAAGTATCTGAGCCTGGCTACACTTTCATCACTACTTTGCTTAATTAGCGCCAAGGCTTTAGCTTTAGTTTCAGATGAATCAAAATTAATTAGCTCAATAGCGCTAGCAACCGCTGATATCGGACCTGCCAAATCGTGGCATAACCTGGCACTTAAAATACCAGAAAAATCTAACATGTTTAGCATTTCCCCTCCTAGTCGTCTCTATTTCTTGGTAGGCCAACAGATAATATCAGCATAGATTTTACTGTATTCTGATTACACGACCGCTTTTAACACCCTATCCCTTATGCTACCGTGTCTATACACAAATGCCAAGGATTAATAACC
>JANPII010000040.1:0-4561 GCA_031424915.1 Pseudomonadota bacterium | reverse complement strand
AGAAGCTACAGAAGAAGTTGAAATTAAGCAGTAGAGAAAAGCCTTACTCCAGATTTTTAATGTAAGCATTCAGATGTGTGGTTTAGGCCCTATAAATCTGCATTTCATGCCTTCTGGCTGTCCTAGCGACTTGATCGCAGTATCCACTCCAAGGCCTCATGTATAGCCTATAGACCCCGCGGTCCAAGCCACGGGGTGACAGTTGCTGCGCTATAATATTACTTTTGGGGGTCAGCCACTTGCGCGAACGGATACCTTATACCAAGTCTAGGAAATAAGTGCAAACTTGAAAATTTTTGAGGAATTTTGGCATATCTTTGAGACGCCTGTATTGTGAACATACTTGAGCGAAAATGGTAGGTTAAAATTACCAAAAAGGCGCCGCTTCAAGTGTATAGCTATTTCTTAGATTTTGTATTATTTAATACTGGCGATTTGCGGTGTATTCTAATAGCTCTACAAGTAAATCTACTATAGGTAGCTTAGGTAGTTTTTCAGCTGCAGCATAGCCTTTTGCCACATAATTATCAGACATAGCACGTGCTGCCTCTTCCGCGCCATACTTATGTAATAATTCCAAAAGATGCGCAAGTTGATGTTCATCTCGCTTAGGTGCTGAAAATACTTCATTCAACCACTTTCTTTCTTGGGCATTGGCGCTATTGCGCAACATAAGTACTGGCACAGTGACTTTGCCTTCATAAAAATCTCCGCCCTTAGCTTTACCAAATTTTGGGTTGTCTGCAGTATAATCTAGCACATCATCAATAATCTGGAAGATCATGCCAAAGGCCCAACCGTACTGACGTAAGTTTGCTACCAAATCATCTGGAGCACCGGCTGCCAGTGCGCCTACTTCGCAGGCAGCAGCAAATAAAGAAGCAGTTTTAGCTTCAATTAGCTTTAGATAAGCCTCCCAAGTTAGCTCCATGTCACCAATCATTTGTAGTTGCCATACTTCTGATTCCGCAATGACAGCAGCAGTATCAGCTAAGACTGCGAGCGCCTGCATTGAACCTGCTTCAACCATTAGGCGAAACGCTTGACTAAAAAGATAATCCCCCACTAAAATGCTGGGCTTATTCCCCCATATGCTATTAGCGGTAGGGGAGCCCCTACGAGTTAAGCTCTCATCAATAACATCATCGTGCAATAAGGTGGCGCTGTGAATACATTCTACGGCTGCTGCAAGGTATGCAGCTTTGGAGTTATCATCTATTATAGAAGCTGCGGCCAATGTCATAAGGGGACGAATACGTTTGCCACCTGCAATAGTTAGATGCTGAATAATTTGTGGTATAAGAGGCGCATATTTACTTGCGGCTGCATTCAACATTAATTCATTAACAGAAACCATCTGTTTTTGTAGCAAATTTTGCAGACGAGCAGGTGGGGTATTTCCTCCCACTTCACTTCTTACTGTTGTAGTATTGGTGCCTTGCGGATAAGATGTTGCCGCAGTCATATTGAATTCTCCGCTACTGATTAGGCTATAGAGTAGCTTGTTGCACTGGGTTGCGTCAAGCAGAAGTATGTATCATGCGCCTCAATTATTCCTTCAACATTATGAAGAAATGGCATGTTATGGTAGTCATGTCCAAAGCCATTAGACTTAAAGACTGGCACTTCCATTTCATCAGCAAAGCGCTGTAGTGCAAATTCTAAGTTATTATCCCCTTTATTAAAACATCCAAGCACGATAGCTGCTGCATCATCTAGTATGTCGCGCAGATGATATAAGGTACGGTCTACTGCATAGCCATCTTCATGAGTATCTTCAAGCATCACAATTCGCCCTTTGGTCTCTAAGGCCCATGCAGTACCTATACTAGTCTGACAGAGTGCTAGATTACCGCCTACTACGGTGCCATAACACTGCAGCACATTCTGTGCTGCAGTGTTGAGGGGCAATAGATCATCAACAATCATGCCATCGTGTTTGCCGGCAAGGAAATCAAAGATCTTCTGAAAATTGCGGGAGTCGCGCTCGTTGAGGCGCCAAATCTCGGCTAGTACCCCGCCATGTATGGAACTCCATCCCCACTGTTTAGCTAAAAATAAATGTAGAGCCGTAATATCACTATAGCCAATAACCAATTTGTGTTGCTTTGGTTTATCTATATCCTGCAAAATTGGAAGCAGGCGAGCTGTGCCATAACCCCCACCCAAGCACCATATTATATCTATTGCATCATCCTCAAGCGCCATTTTCAAAAATTGGAAACGTGCTTCATCGCTGTTAGCATGGTAAGGGACATAGCTCCTATCTAGCAGCCCCTCAGGCACATGCAATTCTATGTTGGGTATGTTATCGCACATCGTCTTGAGCTGAGACAAAGCATTCAAATTGCGAGGTGCGCCTGCAGGGGCTATTACTGCAATGCGGTACTGCTTTTGATGATAATCCAAATCATTAAAGAGATTTTGCATTATGACACTGATGAGTCAGTAGATAATGGCATACTACTTGTATTCTGCCTGCCTTGCAACACTTGTCTTTGCCAATCATCCCTTGAACCAGGAGCAGCGGATAGTTCTGAGCTCACTTCTTCTAATATCTGCCTAAGTTGTTGTACGGCTGGATCTTCCTCTGGAATCTCTGGTTGCTTATCTTTGGCTGTGTTACTATAGCGGTAATAAGCCGCTCCTACTATACCAGCTGCACCAGCAAGGGCCATGCCAGGAAAGCAAGATATAAGGCCTGTAGCAACCATTCCGGCTGCTTGTTTGATTCGTCCCATATCGGTTGCTAAAGTATAAGTTTGGTATATGCCCATACCTGCAATCCCTGCTATATGTCCTAACCAATTTGGGTCTTTATATCCTTCAAGCCATGTTGATAAATTGGTGTGGTGTGCTTGTTCTACTGTGCCTGAGGTGAGATTAGCTGTTTCGGCCTCTTCTGTAGGTGTATTGCAAGGGACTTTTCTCTTCCATAAACTTTCTGTCTTGTTCTGAAAAGCTAATACTCTCTTGCCCAACGCAGTGCCTGAAAAACTTTGACCATCAATTATCTCTATTGCCGCTGTATCATTAATGCTTTCAGTTAACAACATAAATGCTTGCATACAGGTGACTTTTAAGTCTTCTAAAATTCCATACCTTCTCTTATAGAACTGCGTATGTATTGCATTATTGAATTGCCATACTAAATCGTATACATCAGGCCCCACCGCTACTTCATACTTTATAATCTTTTGTAGGAAACTTTTGAATTGCCCATCCTTACTCATTTTCTCCATTAGGCTATCATCAACAAGACCGCGCTCCAAACAGCGTACAAATTCATCTCTTCCATGTTCTTTATCAAAGCGGATTGCCCCACTCTTACCTTCGGTACTAATGCCGCTAAAAGAAATGTTATTATGCATTAACTCTATAATTTGTTCCTGTAATATGGTGAGCTTATAAAAGCGCCAGGGCCAAGTTAGTATCTTAAATGGCAGATTCCACCATCTCCCATCGTAATTCAAATTATATTTGTCTCGTTGTATGCACATATATCTTGAAGTAAGGCACTTATACATTTTAAGTGGAGATGCTTTAAACTTTTGACCTACAGCAGTACGCTCTTCTTCGGTTATTTCTTTGTATTGGGGTATGCCTTGCCAATTTAAGTGGTATATTCCTATTTCAGTGGTAGTTTTTAACAGGGTAGGAACATTCTTTGCTGTACCAAACCAGTTAGATGCTATATTCCTTACCATGTTTTCTACAGCTGGGCGTACACAATATCTTGCATTCAAGTACCATGCTATATGTTTTGCCACTCCCTCAGGCAAGATCTTAGTTAAAGCTACTAGTTTAGGCACAATAAAATGCATAAAGCCAGACACACCAAGAGCTATAGCTGCATCGCTGCCATTATACATATACGAAGAGCCAGGATCTGCTCCTCGTTCCAAGAATTGGGCGGCTAAGCGAAGTGTGCCTTCATCTTTAATCCATACGGTATCAATGCTTTTGGGCTTAAGCTCATACGATTCTACAAATGTGGTATGTAACCAACCTTTTGCTCCTTGCATCCACGAATGTAATGTTTGCCACCAAGCTGAGGCCATAGGCGCTGCTGCCTCATCGATCGATGAGCTAGACTGTGTTTTTAAGGTATTCTCAGGCGTATTAAGGGCAAGCAGCGTCGTAAGTGCGTCAAAGCCTCGGTTATCTACTATACGTGGATTAACACGAGGGTCATTAAGTAATAAAGCAATGATTGGCTCTTTGCCGGTTTCTACAGCATAGATTAAGGCGGTTTTGCCATCTATATCCTGTTCGTTAAGTTCTAGGTAGTTAGGTGCCTCTAGCAGGGCCTTGACGATGTCTAGGCGACCACTACGTGCCGCATACATCAGAGGCGTCATACCCTGCTTATTAACGGCATTAGGGTTATGACCTTCATCCAGCAATAACTTGATGAGCAGCCCAGCATACGCATCGAGTGCTGCATACTGTCGTTGATACTTATATAGCAGGGTCTATGTGACGCAGTCATGTGAGCGTGCAATGCCTTCTGATTATTTTAGCCACTTCCTGGCAATGTATACGGTAACATGACAGTGTC
>JANPII010000039.1:0-8035 GCA_031424915.1 Pseudomonadota bacterium | reverse complement strand
CTTTCAAGTCATAGCACTCAATCCGGTCACCTACTTTTATATCTTCATAACGATCTAATGAGGCTCCACATTCAAACCCAGCACGCACCTCGCGCGCATCTTCTTTAAAGCGCTTAAGCATTTTTAACTTTCCATCATGTATAACTACATTATCACGTATCAACCTTATGTTGGAATTACGTCTAATTAAGCCATCAGTGACAAAACACCCTGCAATCTTGCCTGCCTTAGTAATATTAAACACCTGGCGTATTTCCGCAGTCCCAAGATATTCCTCACGCACTGTTGGGGAAAGCATACCACCCATGGCTGCTTTCATATCATCTATAAGATTATAAATAATAGAGTAATAGGTAATATCCACTCCGCTAGATTTAGCTAATTCCCGTGCTTCATTGTTGGTACGTACGTTAAAAGCGAGAATTACAGCTTGACACGCAGCTGCCAGCGAGACATCTGACTCTGTGACACCCCCAACCCCGCTGTGCGCAATCTTCATTGCCACTTCGCTTGTAGCTAGCTTAACTAGGCTAGTTACAATAGCCTCAACTGAGCCCTGTACATCAGCTTTTACTATCACATTTACTTCTTTTAGGCCCCCCTCTCCTGCTTTGATAAACATCTGCTCAAGAGATAAACGGCTATTGGCAATTAAGCGCTTCTGACGCTCACGGTGACTACGTAAATCTACAATGTCACGTGCTACCTTCTCATTAGGTGCTACCATAAACAAATCACCAGCGCTTGGCACTTGGTTAAGCCCTTGCACTTCTACTGGGGTTGAGGGCGATACAACTTGCATCTGCCTTCCTTTATCATCCAATACCGCACGTACTTTCCCATAAGATGTGCCAGCCACTACAATGTCACCAATCTGCAAAGTACCAACCTGTACTAATAGAGTTGCCACGGGTCCACGGCCTTTATCCATTTTCGACTCTATTACTGTGCCAGCTGCAGGGCGATCAGCGTTAGCTTTAAGATCTATGACATCTGCTTGCAGCAAAATAACTTCCTCTAGCTTATCTAAGCCCGTGCGTGCTTTAGCAGATACCTCAACTATAATGGTATCCCCTCCCATTTCTTCAGGAATTAGGTTATGCATTAGCAGTTCATTCTTAACCCTTGTTGGATTTGCATCGGCCTTATCCATTTTATTGATCGCAACTATTATAGGCACATTTGCTGCTTTTGCATGGTTGATAGCCTCAATAGTCTGAGCCATAATTCCATCATCTGCTGCTACTACCAATACTACAATATCAGTTACTTTAGCACCACGTGAACGCATAGCAGTAAAAGCTTCATGTCCTGGGGTGTCAAGAAAGGTAATGTGTCGGCCATTTTGTAATGTAACTTGATAAGCACCGATATGCTGCGTAATACCTCCGGCTTCTTTTGCTGCTACATCGGTTGTGCGCAATGCATCAAGCAGCGAGGTTTTACCATGATCAACGTGACCCATTACTGTTACAACTGGGGGCCGTGCTTGCATATCTTCAGGGCGATCTGCAATTTCGTTGACTAAGATACGCTCTATATCCTCATCACTTACTCGTTTTACAGTATGACCAAATTCACTAACAACAATTTCAGCAGTGTCTGCATCTATTGATTGGTTAATTGTTACCATCATGCCCATTTTGATTAGAACTTTCATAACGTCGATGGCTTTTTCTGCCATACGGTTAGCCAGCTCTTGTACGCTAATGAAATTAGGTAACATTATCTCACGCAGGATTTTTTCTTTGCTACGGTTTTCTTCAGCTTGGCGACGCGCTCTTTCGCGTGCGCGCTTAATAGAGCTAAGGCTGCGTCCTCGACGCGCCCCAATTTCCTCAGGGCCACCTTCAGTGCTATCTCCTTCTATGGTGTTAAGCACATTTACTAAAACTAGTTTCTGTGAGCGCTTAACGCCACCTCCAGCACGACGATTGACCGCAATTTCACGCTCTTCCACTTCATCTTCTCTTCGCCCTTCCTTTTTCTTAAACTTACTACGATCTTCTCCTACTTTTGCTGCCTCCTCAGGCTTAACTACTGCAGGGGTCGGTGCAGCAGGTGCATCTGCCTCAGCTGCCTCAACTCGTTGTGGACGATCCAAATGATCTAGATTACGTACTTTTCCATGTTGCATCGGTGGAAGAGTTTGAGTGACTTTAGCAGAACTTAATGGTTCTGCTGCAACGGGCTCAGTTATCGGAGCCTCTATAGCTACATTTTCAGGAATAGGAATAGGCGTAGGTATTATGCTCTCTACTTCAGAAGCCTCAATAGAAGCTATATTTAATGCCCGTTTGTTGTCATCTATCTTGCGTTGTACTTCTGCCTGCTTAAGGAGTTGCAAGCGCTGTTGCCGCTCGTGTTCCGTTAAATCAGTAACATCATTACGTGGACCTGGCTTGCCAATACCACGGTGCTTGGTCACCACTACAATTTTGTTGCGCTGGCCTCCTACTACTTTTTCTTGAGAATGCCTAAGACCCGCAGCACCAATACCGAGCTTGCCACCGCCCAATGTACCGCTTAACCCAAGCTTTCCCCCGGTTGATACGTTTTTAGTATCATTTTTCTGCTTTTCATCGGTCATGGATTAGTCACCTCAGTCATTGTTTTTGGTATTATGGGTTTCTGGTTTATTAAAGTAAACTACTTGCCGTGCAGACATAATTAACTTTTCCACACGTGAAGAAGATAAACCTGAATCTGGTACTAACTCTACAAATTCATCGTATGATAAATCTGCTAGATCACGTAGGCTATTAATGCCTTGAGCGCTTAATTTAACCATTAGTGCACGGTTTACCCCAACCTGCTGCATATCAGAAATAGTAGCAGACTCTTCTTCCTCTTCTACCCCGGTATCTTTATTTATTATCCTTACTTCTTCAGGATGCGCTTCAAGATAAGCGCGCGCTCGACTAATCAACTCATTAGCTACTGCTTCATCCAGCCCTTCAATCTGCATAATTTCATTAATGTTCGAATTTGCGATATCATTGATACTGACATAGCCTTCTGAGGCTAACAATTGCGCTAATATTTCTTCCAGATCCAATGCTGACATAAACTTTTGAGTAACAGTATTAAACTCTTCTACCCGACGTTTAGATTCTTCAGACTCTGTGGTAATATCTAATTGCCACCCAACCAATTCAGAAGCTAATCTCACATTTTGCCCACCCCGACCAATTGCTATGCTTAGCTGATCGTCCGGTACTACCACTTCTATACGGCGACGATACTCATCGATAATCACTTTAAGTGCTTCTGCAGGGGCAATAGCATTTACTACTAAAGTTGCAGGATCAGAAGACCATGGGATAATATCGATCTTTTCGCCACCCAACTCTGTGATCACTGCTTGTACACGTGAGCCCCGTATTCCCACACATGAACCAACAGCGTCAATGGAGGCATCAGATGAATATACTGCTATTTTAGCACGCAAACCTGGGTCACGCGCTACTGCCTTGATCTCAATGATATTGCTATAAATTTCTGGTACTTCTTGAGCAAACAATTTTGCTAAGAATTGTGGATGAGTACGGGAAAGAATAATCTGCGGCCCACGGCTCTCTGGATTTATTTCCATTAAGCATGCACGCATACGATGACCATTAGCAAAATTATCAGTACGAATTACATCCCTACGGCGTAGTATCGCATCCGCGCTACCTAATTTTACTATCACATCTCCATGCTCTACTTTTTCTACTACTCCACTAACAATTTCACCAATACGGCCACGGAATTCTTCTCGTTGCTTATCGCGCTCCGCTTCGCGCACTTTACCAACAATCACCTGTTTAGCTGCTTGCGCTACTACACGACCTAAATCAAGTGGAGGCAATGGCTCTAATACTATATCACCTAGTTTGGCATTTGGGTGTTTAAGCAAAGCAAATTGCAGGCTTAGCTTGTCAATGCCGCGGTGTTCCTCTGCTATTTCTTCTGGGATTTCCTCACCCTGATGCTCTACTACAAAAAGCTCACGATATAAGCTAATATCCCCAGTCTTACGGTTAATCTCCGCTAATACTGCTTGTTCTTGACCATACTTACGGCGCGCCGCAACACGAATTGCTTCTTCTAATGCTAAGATGATTTGCTCGCGCCCTAGACCCTTTTCACGCGCTACCGCATCAGCAATTTGTAAGATCTCAGTACTCATTATGTAGTAACCCCCAATTGGCTTGTTATTTTATTTTTTTTTAGCAAAAGGCTGTAAAATAGCCTCTCTAATGTTTTCCAGCTTAATGTTAACTGGCGTTGTTGTATCCACTGGCTGTATAGTCAACACCCCATCTTCAAGCTGGAGTAAAGTACCAGTCAGCCTTTTCCCTACTCCTAGTGACATAAAAGTAGTGATCTTTACTATCTCCCCCATATAAGCAAAAAAGTCTTGCTCTCTGGTTAGTGGCCGCTCCACTCCAGGGGAACTTACCTCTAGATTATAGCGGCTATCAATAATCTCTGTTACATCCAAAGTTACAGATAGCTGTTTACTAACTGTTTCGCAATCAGCCAAAACTACAGGCTGCTGATCAAGTCGCTCTATCATAATTTGCAATGTTACCCTTATCCCCTGTTTAAAACGAATACGTACAATATCATATCCCATAAACTTCAATACTGGGATTATAAGCTCGTATACTCTCGCTTCTGGTTGAGTATGATAAATTGCCACTTTTATCCTTTGATCTTAATACAACAAAAAAGGTGGGCCAAACCCCACCATCTGGCCAAAGATTCTAGCATATATTTCAACAGCATGCAATAGGGTTTACCTTTGTAGTTGAAAAAACTTTGGGTCATAAAAAACGAATAAAGACTTATCTAAAGCTATACCAGTCTTAAGGTTGGTAAAGCTAACAGAGGCTATAAATTGTCCATCTTGCATTATGGCAAAACCTCCAAGGGTTATAGGGCTATTAAGTATATGCAGTACTACTTCCACATTTTGTTCATCTTGGGGATCAACTACACCTATATATGTATATTGACCGTCAACCACATGTTTTATGACCTTAAGATTAGGGCCGAATTGAATATCACGTGTCAAAAATGCAGCCATAGCAGACTGCGCAGGTAGGTATGTTGTCTCTTCCAGCTCCATATCGTGATACACAAAGTTTTTACCATTGCCAATAATAAGCGCCTTCGAGGGGCTGCGATATTCCCAACGTATCTTGCCGGGCTTCTGTAAATTCACCTTACCATAGCGAGTTTCGCCGCTGGCCGATAATTGGCTGAAGTCAGCACTAAGAGTACGAATGGAATTAAGATAACTTTCCACTTCAGCCAGGGTAGCGCCAAACGCCTGGGCTGCGTATATCGTCATGCAAAAAAATATTATACACAGCCTGGCCATCATGCTACACAAACAAACTTAAAAATGGCGGGGATGACGGGACTCGAACCCGCGACCTTCGGCGTGACAGGCCGACGCTCTAACCAACTGAGCTACATCCCCGTAGGAAAATGGTGGGCGGTGACAGGGTCGAACTGCCGACCTCCTCGTTGTAAGCGAGATGCTCTACCAGCTGAGCTAACCGCCCCACGCGGCACAACTTTTACTATATCTTGACGGAAAGATCAAGTAGCTATTTTTTTATAAGTGCAAAAACTTCTGCTTATCCAACGTAGAGCCTCATACCTATTATACCAAGTCTAGGAAATAAGTGCACACTTGAACCAAGAATTTTTGTGGAATTTTGGCATATCTTTGAGACGCCTGTATTCAAATACTTGCGCGAAAATGGTATGGTAAAATTACCAAATAGGCGCCGCTTCAAGTGTATAGTTATTTCTTAGATTTGGTATTAATACTAATACTAGTGCGTATCTGAGTTTCTGGCATTATGAACGCTGATTTTGGATTTAGCCTAGCGCATAAAATCGTCATCAACTATTTATACCAAGTTTAGGTACTAGTTTTCAGGGGGCTCATTGCCGCCCCCTACGCGGCTTTGCAGCCGCTACCCTGCTAGGATACTTATGGAATCCTGATTTCACTATGGGGAAGGATATTTTTGTAGTACAGGCTGGTGTTCTTGCGCATTTCCTAAATTTAGTATAAGTCATCTATAAAGCTAGAAATCACATCTAGGCCCTGCTGCCAAAAGTCAGTATCAGTTGCATCAAGGCCAAACGGCTCAAGCAGTTCTTTGTGCCACAAAGTACCGCCAGCACCTAGCATTTCAAAGTATCGCTGCTGAAAATCTGGTACCTCCCCATCCAGGTAAACTTTATATAAAGAATTCACTAGGCAGTCACCAAAAGCATAGGCGTAAACATAAAATGGAGCATGTATGAAGTGTGAGATATAAGACCAATAGTGGCTATATCCATCATCAAGCCTAATTCCCTCGCCCAAGCTCTGATGTGATACTTCCATCCAGATCTGGCCGATTCGTTCCATACTCAACTCCCCCTTAGCACGCTCAGCATGAACCTTAATTTCAAAGTCACAAAAAGCAACCTGGCGTACTACAGTGTTAAGCATGTCCTCCACTTTTTTGGCAATCATCAATTGCTTCTTCTTAGGATCAGACTGTTGAGATAGCATATAGCGGAATGTTAGCTGCTCACCAAATACTGATGCTGTTTCCGCCAAGGTAAGTGGCGTATCGCTCATCAAAGGCCCTTGCTTTGCCGCAAGCAACATATGCACCCCATGCCCAAGCTCGTGAGCTAAAGTCATCACATCGTTGATGCGACCGGAATAATTCAGCATAAGATAAGGATGCACAGATGGCACTGTGGGGTGAGCAAAAGCCCCCGTACGCTTACTCGGCTCCATTGGTGCATCTATCCAGTTATTGTCGAAAAACTGCCGACCCAGTGCTTCCATCTCAGGAGAAAATTGGCCATATGCCGCAAGCACTGTTTCCACTGCCTTGTCCCAGGGGATCACCTCATCCACTTCTTCTAATGGAGCATTCCGCTCCCAATAATCTAGCTGCTCTTTACCCATCATCTTAGCCTTAATCTTATAATAACGATGTGACAGCTGGGAGTAATTCTTTCTAACGGTGTCAAGCAACACATCTACCACTTCATCTTCTATAAAGTTCGCCAAATTACGTGAAGAAATCGGCTCATCAAAGCCACGGCGCGTATCATTTAACGCCTTATCCTTCGCCAAAGTATTAGTAATAAGCGCAAACAAACGTCCATTTTCTTGCAACACTTGGCTGATAGATAAGGCCGCCTCCTTCCGCACTTCTGCTTTAGATGAACTAAGCTTTTCAAAGATCTCACTACAACCTAACTTTGAATCTTGAAACGGAAAACGTAGCGCAGATAGAGTTTCATCAAAAAGGCGATTCCAAGCAACTGTGCTGGTTAGGCTCTTTTCGTATAATATCGTCTCTTCGGCATCTGATAATTGATAGGGCTTATATACTCCAATATCACGCAACCAGGGCTTATAGTAAGCCAGTGCGGGGTCCTGTAGCATTTTATTAAGCTGGGAGTCATCAATTCGATTGATTTCCAGGGTAAAAAAGACTAAAGGGGTAGTAAGCTCAGTAATTTTCTCCTGCACATCCTGGAAAAAGGCAGCTATAGACTGATTATCAATAGAAGTCGCATATAGTAAGAATGCATAACTGCCTATTTTGCTTACTTTTTCACTAACTTCCTCATGAGCCGAAATAGCTTGTGCTAGCTCACCTCCAGTACATTTAGCAAGCTTCCCTTGATATTGGGAAACTATATGATCAACCTGTTGTTTTGCACTAGCCAGATCTGCTTGCAGTTGTGGAGAATCCTCAGAAGGATAGAGATCTTTCAGGTCCCAGCGAGGTAAGGTCCCTAATTTTGTGTCTGCTATTTTATTGTTTTCACGGTAGTTAGTCATTTTCTTTCTCACTCTGGTTGACATGATTTTCGGATGCTAGCAGACCACAGGGTAGCGCGCAAGGCAGAATGTAAGAAATCGGCTACAGGTAACACCTTCAAGTGATGGGCTCTTAAATAATTACATGGAAACATACCTTACTTTTCAATTATTCTATAGCTTATTACA
>JANPII010000038.1:0-19227 GCA_031424915.1 Pseudomonadota bacterium | reverse complement strand
ACGCCGAACTGCATTCACCACGTAAATCTTCATCTCACATTGAAGCCATAAACTCCCATACGCCACACTAATATCTACTGTTCCGCGGTTTGTATTTGGGTAAATATCTTCCAAGGACGCTGAGAGTAATTCCTTCCGCATTGCTTTATTAATGATTTGGTGGTAATGATGCACAACCTGATCCGGAATAGATAAATATATATAGTACCCTAGCACAATATTCCAACGCATCGGATATGAAACTAGCTTAGCAAACGCACGCTTATCATTTCGGCGTATCGAATCCTGCAACTTTTGCAGAAACTCTGTGGCTTGCTGCTTAAATATGGGTGAGTCTTCCTCTTCATTATAGTCTCCCTCGTACCTATATCCCCCTTTAGCCTGACATTGTGGGTGATGCGAATTATACTGACGCCACCATAATCCATAGTCCCTGCCCTCTTGCCACCATCCTGGAGGGCTAGGGACACGTTCCTTAGCTGAAGATCCGGTAGGCGCGACAAGCCATAGCAACGCACCTAGCATTACAACTGTTTTAACTTCACGACCTATCACATTGATAAGCCTAATAATATTACCTAATTTCATAGCTACTCCTTCCTCGAGTACCGCTTAAATACTAGCATATAGACCACTTGATAGCAATCATTACTCTATCAATCCTACAAGGAAATTTTCTGGACTCATTTACCACATAACTTCTTTTATATATCTCCAGCAGTACTTCCGGACTCTCAACTTCCATGGTGTAAGTGGCAAATGTAACCGCAGGAGAGTATCATGGTAGCCGAAACTAAATGGACACAAGAAGCACGAGATCGCATACATAATCTGGACCTAGATCTACCAGAGCATCAAGAGATATATAACATTACCCTACGAGAATTTGTCATGCAAAATGAGATACATATGAAACCAGATAGAAGCCCCTACTGGGATAGGGCGAGGGTAGCTCGAGATGAGGGTTTTAGTAATATTACTGTCGGCATTGGCTTTAACATGAATAGACCCGAAGCTAAGGCTGAATGGGAGAAAGTCTTTGGAAATAGAGTGTCATTCGATGATGTTTATAATAAACACCGCAAGCTGAAAGACGAAGAGATCGAGCAATTGCTTGACTATAGCCTCAAGATCCGCCGCCAAGAATTAGAGCGCTACTATGATAAACATTGGCACTCCTTAAAACCCAACGAGCGCTTAGCAATTGAAGATGCTTATTATAACTCACCAAGCCTGGTTACTAAGTATCGAAACAAAACCTCAGGAATGCAGCGAGAAACTTCCTTCTCTATAAACATTAAGCTATATGTAGTTACTGGCGAAGAATACTATCTGAAAGAAGCAGTGGATGAAATTCAGCATCATTCTAATCCAACAAATGACCCCGGACTTAAAAATCGACGAAAAGTACAAGCCATAATGCTAGAATCATATGAGTGTCCCCTTTATTCTAGAATGCATGAACCTCCAATACCGAGACTGTTTGGTGAAGTGTGTCAGACATTTTTTTGACCTACATTCTATTAGGGAAGTGGAGGTCTAACTCAGAGATGTTTTCTGCCCAGTTTTGTATGGGCATAGTCCATTTGCTGGTTATCTGTTTTATAAAACAGTACGTCAGCTTGAGCAAAGCGTTTTCTGAGGTGAAAGCGCCTTTGGTTTTGGTATACTTACGTATCTGCCTATGGAAGGCCTCTATGGGGTTAGTGGTATAGACCAAGCGCCTGATAGCCAAAAAGAAGTTGTTATCCAACAACTTATCAGTAACAGCAGATATCGTAGCATCAGAGACCGATACACCGTAAATGTCAGAGACATACTTTGCTATATCCTCATATGAAGCGCCAAGTCCATAAAGAGCTATTATCTTGTTGTCTATCTCTTCCGTTACTATAGTTTGCCGCTTCTTGCGATACTCGGCTCAAAGCTAGCATTACGGTCTCTGGGCGTTTCAAGCTCAAAGGTGCCGTAACCAGACTTGACGGTTTTCTTGGATAACCCGTTGCACCTATTAACCACCTTCCTCGATCTTGGTGCTAGCTACATGTGCTTCTGCCTCTCCGTCAAGAGCAGATTCATAAGCCACTTTCAGCAACTGTGTTACCACCCCATCCGGGCCTGATCTTCTGATAGTTCTGCTGGCTCTTGGATGGGCGGATACTCTTCTGCTATATTGTCTTGACTAATGGATTGTGGGTGATCAGCCTCAGCTTGTTTGAGTGTCTTAATTATTTTGTCATAATTTGCAGTATCTAGGTTTTTGCCAGAATTTTCTTTGAGGCCCCTATTTGCCAGGAATAAGGGAGAGTGGTTATTGTTGTCTAGAGCATGTATATCTGCATTTTTTTCAGCAGCAGCTTCACGATTTTTGTATGTCCTGCTCGGGCGGCCACATGCAAGGGAGTAGAGCTTTTATTATTATAAACATTTATCTTTGCCCCTGCGTTAAGAAGTAGCCCTACCATTTCTATGTTCCCTTCCTGAACTGCCCAATGCAAAAGTGTGTTATATCCGTCATCTCTAGTATTTATATCCACCCATGGCAGCTGCAACAACTGCTTTGCCAGCTCTTGATCTTCAGCTACAACAGCCCAATGGAGGGGATAAGAGTGTAAGCCACCTACTTCTCGTGTTTTAGCGACTAAAACATTATAATCGGTCGCCTTTTGTAGAATTTCCTTTATTTTTGGTAAGAGTCTGCTTGCGTCCTCTTTCATAACTTTACTCTCTTATTAGAAGGATTTGACAATAAAAATATGCTTTCTATCCTTATGTTATTGTGTCATAATTTTTTGACTATTCAATGATATTTGCTCATAGTTGGTATTTATAAACATTAATATTAGGGTGACTATTGCATAAGCCATTAATACCAACTCCCAAAAATAAGTGCTGCTGCGCTTGTCATTATAAGGCAGTAAGTACGTCCGGAAGCAACAATTTTGACATACCAGGGATGTGCGGTTCTCCACGAAAATTGAGGGCATTATTATAAACTTTGCTACACATAGTCAGGGTTTTATCACACCCAGTAGTTATAGAATATTGATCTCCAATTTGGCAGGGATATGGTAGAGGCAATGCTAGCAAAATACGTGTTATGTGGGAGGTACGTACCTCAAGAATTTGTCCTTGATTGCTGCCGCTATGAAAACTAATACTCCCGTAGTTAAAGAAGCCATACTCTTCTTTGCGTCCTTCATCATAAAATATCATATCAGTTTCCACTTTTGTGATTGTGCCATAATAGGTGTAATTCTCATGTTTTAAACTACATCTTAAGTCACAAAAAATAGCCCGACATCGTGGAGAATAAAGCTTACCAATAGTACCCGTAAGCGCTTGTGTTAAGCCACGCACTTCGGCAACAAAATAGCCATGTCCTAGGCGTACTTCTCCAAGCCATCCTTTCTGTATAGAAAGGATGCCATCTTGTATAGCGCGGTAATTTACTAAAAAAACCTGCACTTCTGCGTGATCATATAAGCCACTGCATAAGTCATCTTCACGTATCAGTTCGTTATCTAAGATTCCTTCTAGCTCTAGGTTGTCAACAGCCATATTACTATTACTCATAATAGCGCTTGCCGTAATCCCTGAACTAGCTAGATAGGTTACATTTTGTATTACAATATCATGATCATGCTCGGTGAAGCCAAGCTCTTTACCATTACGTAATTTCAAGTGCCAGCATGTGGCGAGTGTAGTTACGGGTTGCGCCAAGTGTTCTTTTAATTGAGAGCTAATTTTGCGCATATCTTACCCTTGGCATTGCATATGATCACTGGAACATGAGTCATAGTTATATGATGTTCTTATTTCAACAATGGGAATATTATGCCACGAGTTTAGACCAAAATTATCCATAGTGGCAGTCAAATGGTCTGTATCAAAACGCGCAGGTATATCAAATTCAAATGAAGCAAACAGCTGCACATCAGCATCCAGAGCATAATACAAGGATACTACTCCTTGCTCATAATCCACCTTATATTCTGTTGGACCATATTGGCGGAATGTGGTACGCAATGTAAATGTATCTGGTACAATCTTGTAGATCCGCCGCTTGATTTGAAGCTTAGCTACTTGGTAAGTAGCATATAGAGGAAATGTGCTAGTCTTATCATCACCTATGCCAATTGCTTGATTTACTACGCGATAATCCATCCAGTCTTTAAAGCGAAAGCCTATAGCACGGCCCTGGCATGCGCGAAAAAAACTGATTAGAGTTAGCAATTGTACCTCAGTTTTTACTCCATGCGCTAAGTTATAGCGCGCCAGAGGCATTTGCCAATTAGCATTACGCTGCTCATAACCAGCGCCAGTAGCTACAATATCAGTAGAAAATTGTGGGCCTCCCGTAGCGCCATATGATATATCTGTTGGAAAACGTTCTTCAATAAAGGTAAGAGAAGTCATAATAGTAATGGCTTGTGTTTGATCTGGAAGCCATAATACTTAATGAAGCCAGACCCCGGAAGTACCCAAAAAAGCCTTAATGTTTGTTTGTAAAACTGCAGGCAAGAGTTAAGCAGCTTCTTTTATCTCCAAACCATTAATAGAGCGTAATGACTCAAGATCCTCCTCGCTCATGCGCAAGTGCTGGGTAGTAGCAAAAGCTACTTCACCCCTATCTATGCGCGCAAAGAGCTTAATTAAAACACCTTCTTTTCCAAACCTCTTATGGAGCTCCGGTAAAGCCACATTATCTGTGATATAGATATGATAACAAGCTGGAGCAGCACGTAGCATTTCTTCCATATCATTGACCTTTTCTACTATTACCCTCATACCATTGTTATCACGCCGCACCTCTACCTCAAGATACACAGTTTTACCAACCTGCAGCATGTTGTCATGTTTATATAGCACCTCTTCGCTGAATACTGATACCTCTAGTAGGCCACTCATGTCTGACAACTGTATAAAAGCATATTTACCACGATTGGAAGAGCGGATTTTACGCGCTGTGATGACCCCTACTACTGTTGTTTTAAAGGCTTTTTCACTGGCATGCTGCTCAATAGCTATTGCATCCATAATTTTTAACTTACGTAAGCGAGTAGCATAGCGCTCTAAAGGATGAGCCGATAGATAAAAACCTAAAGATTCAAATTCAGCGGTAGCAGCTGCCCTGTTATCCCAATCTATAGCTGAAGCAAGCGCAGGACGATCGCTGTGGGAACCATCCTCAAACATAGAAAACAGGCTCTGCTGGTTGCTATCTCTATCTCGTTTCACCATTTGCCCATAACGGATTAACATCTCCGCATGTTCCCAAGCCTGACGACGGTTTTGGTGAATATTCGCTAGCACTCCTGCCTTGGCAAAATTCTCCAGCATTCTTTTATTAATGACTCCGTCTCCACAACGTTCCAATAGATTAAAGATGTCGGTAAAAAAGCCATTCTTAGAGCGCTCATTAACAATCTCTGTTACTGCTTTTACTCCCACATTCTTCACTACGCCTAGGCCTATACGTATCTTCCCATCTTCAATACTACAATAAGCGTGAGAATAGTTTATGTCAGGGGGCAAAACTTTAATTCCCATACGCTTAGCTTCTTGGCAAAATAGATTTATTTTATCGCTATCATCAATCTCTAGGTTTATAGAGGCTACTAAGAATTCTACAGGATAATGCGCCTTCAAATAGGCAGTCTGGTAAGAAATTATGGCATATGCAGCAGCATGTGATTTGTTAAATCCATAGCTTGCAAACTTTTCAACCAGATTAAAAATCTCTACTGCCTGCGACTGAGTGATACCATTTTTTACTGCCCCTTCAACGAAATGTGCACGCTGAGCTTCCATTTCTGCCTTAATCTTTTTACCCATTGCTCGGCGCAATAAATCTGCCCCTCCTAGAGTATACCCAGATAAGACCTGGGCTATTTCAATAACTTGCTCTTGGTATACTATAATCCCGTAAGTCTCACGTAGCACATTTTCCAACTTGGGATGAATGTAATCAGGTTTCTCTAGACCATGCTTACGATTTATATAGCTGGGGATGTTATCCATAGGGCCGGGCCTATATAACGAACCTAGTGCCAGCAAATCTCCTATCTGGTCGGGCCGTAGCTTCTTAATAGCTTCGCGCATACCTGCACTTTCAAACTGAAACACCCCCCAAGTATACCCTTCAGAAAGCATGGAGTAAGTTTTTTGGTCATCTAATGGTATATTTTGAATATCAAGTATAATGCCACGTTGCTTTACAAGTTTGCAGGTAGCTGAGATTAGCGTTAGTGTTTTAAGTCCCAAGAAGTCGAACTTTACTAATCCTGCTTCTTCCGCCATTTTCATGGAATACTGCAACACCATATCACCATTTGGGTCTTTATATAATGGCACTAATTCCACCAATGGCCGATCAGCAATTACTATACCTGCTGCATGTGTAGAGGCATGTCGATTCATACCTTCGAGCTGCAGGCTAATAGCAAGTAGCTTGGCTATGTTTTCATCGCTATCGCGTAGTGCTTGTAGATCTTTATCTAAATTTATGGCCTGAGCCAAGGTTACTGGGTTGGCTGGATTATTTGGCACCATCTTACAGATTCGGTCGATCTCTCCATAATGCATCTGCAAGACTCGCCCTACATCACGCAGCACTGCTCGTGCTTGCAGCTTACCGAATGTAATAATATTGGCAACTCGATTATGACCATATTTATTCCGTACATAATTGATTACTTCACCGCGTCTTTCTTGGCAAAAATCAATATCGAAATCAGGCATAGATACCCGTTCAGGATTAAGGAAGCGTTCAAAAAGCAAGCCAAATTTAATTGGGTCAAGGTCAGTAATTTCAAGTGACCACGCCACTACTGAACCTGCACCCGAGCCGCGTCCTGGACCTACAGGTATTCCTTGACGTTTGCTCCATTTGATAAAATCGGAAACTATGAGAAAATAGCCGGGGAATTTCATACTGGCAATGACTTCTATCTCATAGCGCAATCTGGCATAGTACGCAGGGTGCTCCTGGGGTGGGATTTTTTGCAAGTGTCGGGCGAGGCCCTCTTCTGATTGGCGCCGCAACTCTTCAGTTTCATCGATACTTTGATCTGTAAAACGTGGCAATTCTGGTGCCCTTCCCTCGGGCATGAAGCTTATACGTCGCGCGATCTCTGTGGTGTTGGCAATAGCTTCTGGCAAATCGGCAAATAATTTTGTCATTGCCATTGTGCCCTTTAAATAGTTCTCACTACAAGAGCGGGGCCGTTCATCTTCCAACACATATCTTCCACCAGCAATACAAAGCAATATATCATGAGCCTCATGCATGCTGGCATCTAAAAAGCATACTTCATTGGTAGCCACAATCGGTAGATTACATTCATGAGCCAGATCCAGAAGGAACTCCTCTAATGCTTCTTCTTGGGGCACACCACGGCGTATCAGCTCTATATATAAATTACCTGGTGCTGCTTCTTGCAAACGTTGTAGTAATTCTCTTGCTTCCTCATAACGTTCGTTAGCAAAGTATCGCCCAAGAGGACTATTTAGCGTACCGCACAATACTATAATACCACTGAGATTAGCGCACAGCTCTGTAAGTGTAATGTGAGGTTCGGTTCCACTCTCTACATTTAAGTATGAATTACTAGACAGCTTGAGAAGGTTAGCATAGCCTTGTGCATTTTGCGCAATAAGAAGCAGGTCGCCCATATTTGTGTTGCCCTGCCCATATGCCACTTTAAGGATGGTACCGGCTATGGGTTGTATACCAGATTTTACTGCTGCCTTAGCGAATTCTAGCGAGCCAAAGAGGTTGTATCTATCACTTAGGCATACTGCAGGCATGCCCATTTTTGCGCATTGTTTGACTAAATCTGGAATCTTAGCCGCACCATAGCCCAGCGAATAATCAGAGTGCACACGTAAGTGGATAAATGGGGACATAATATTTTTTCCTACTTAACTCGGGCTACGGAAAGATGAGTATATGATGCTTGGCAAGGGCCATAGAGTCGTCATCACGAGCGCAGGAGGCGCGTGGTGATCCATAAATGTTAGTATTTCTGGATTGCCACGCCCCTTAGGGGCTCGCAATGACGCTATGATTATCACTTTTAACTACTCTCTACCTTCTTTTTAAACATAGTTCGGGTTAATTATTAATATTAGTCCTGGCTTTAAGCAGCCTCATCCTCTTCTGACAAACCAGCAAATGCCTCTTCCCAAGTGCCTTGAGTTGCTGCTTTGGCATACTCAGTTACTCGGTTTTCAAAGAAATTAGTATGCTCCGGAGCATTAAGCATTTCATCCAACCACGGTAGTGGATTACGATCGATATGATATATAGCATCAAGGCCCAGCTGGTGCAGACGCCGATCGGCAATATAGCGTATATAGCGCTTCACATCAGTAGCGGTTAGCCCTTCTACTGCTCCATCAATTTCGAATGCTAGATCAATAAAAGCGTCTTCATGTGCTACGATAGTCTGGCAAGCTTCCGTCAAGAAGACGCGTAACTCTTCGGTCCATAGTTCCGGATTTTCCTGAATAAAGGTGTGAAACAATTTGATAATAGAATTGGTATGCAATGTTTCATCCCGCGCTGACCATGCAACAATTTGGCTCATACCCTTCATTTTACCGAAGCGCTGGAAGTTTAGCAGCATAGCAAAAGAAGCAAATAGCTGTAGGCCTTCCGTAAATGCACCAAATACTGCCAAGGTTTTGGCAATGCCATCCTTGGTTTCAACACCGAACTGTTTCATGTAATCATACTTATCCTTCATTTCCTTGTAGTGCATGAAGGCTTGATATTCTATTTCTGGCATACCCAACGTATCGAGCAAATAGGCATAACCGGCAATATGCACCGTTTCCATGTTTGAAAACGCAGCTAGCATCATTTGTACTTCTATAGGCTGAAACACTTTGCTATAGTGGCGCATGTAGCAGTTATTTACCTCGATATCTGCTTGAGTAAAAAAACGGAAGATTTGTGTTAGTAGGTGTCTTTCACCTTCAGTTAGCTTTTTTTTCCAGTCCTGTACATCATCTGCCATAGGAACCTCTTCAGGCAGCCAGTGAAGCTTCTGTTGCATGTACCATGCATCATATGCCCAAGGACAATGGAATGGCTTATAGATAGGCGCAGCATTTAATAATGACATCTTTGTACCTCAATAAGTATGATTTTCCATCAAATAAATGATCATTGATTCTTAGCATACACTAATGTAGCTTGCAAAAGCTAGCAAAGATTTATCCTACTTATACCAAATTTAGGAGATCTAATATTTCTTTTTAGGGCGTAGTCTTACTTCTCAATTTTAGCAGGGGGGGATAACACTTCTTCTTGCATAGCAGTAATGACTTTATTGCGCCCCCCTTCCTTGGCCTCATATAAGGCGGCATCTGCACGTTGAGTAATTGAGTCTCTCGTATCTCCTACTCTCACATCCGCCACACCAATACTGACTGTGCAGTCAAGGACCGTGAGTACACGCCTTTGCTTGGCTCGAACATTAAAGCGGGTTTCTGCCACTTGGCAGCGCAGGCGCTCGGCTATCACTTTGGCGTCGTTAAGATTAGCCCCAGGCATTACCATAACAAACTCTTCTCCACCAAGACGAGCACATATTTCCGGAGGACGAATACTAGTAGATATAAGGCGTCCTAGTTCCTTCAATACATCATCACCCGCTAGATGGCCATAAGTATCGTTGATCTGCTTGAATAGATCTATATCGATTACCATAATAGAAAAATTCTGCGCTCGATCTATGGCATGCTTAACTAATTTATCCATATGCATATCTAAATAGCGCCGGTTAGGTAGCTTAGTTAGCGCATCAGTGAGAGACAAAGATAATGCCTCTTTAAATTGTTCTGCCATCTCTTTGCCATATATAGCTGTACAGGCTACAGTTAAAGACAATAAAGAGATTAATAAAGTACTCAAGGAAATTGAGGGTATATAGGTAAGCACATACCAGAAATTTATTGAGATGAACCCTAAGAGCAGGCCAAGCATCACTGCAAACCACTGGCGGTATAACAATATCCAGCCTACAGAAAACAGCAGGCAGGTTATAGCAATTTCGTTTCCAGTCCTAAAGGCTAGGTTGGATATACTCATTATCAAGAGCACAATAGAAATCATTGCCCAATTTTTATATGTCTTTTCATAAAGGTCGCCCCATAAACAGATATAAAATCCTATAAGCGTTGTAACCAAGCAACCAAGATTAGGAAGATCTGTTATGAGCCAAACTTCCGACACATACGTATGAATCAGGGCAGTTGCCGTAGCTAATGCAGATATTATAATAAAAAACATAGGAGTTACATGGTATGAATAAGGCAATAATGAGGCTGAAGACGCAGGTTGCACGGAACGCCTCTTCAAGCCACCGCCCCAAAACAGGCCGACAGCACTACCAATTAGACCAAATAATAAAGATATAAAGCCGAGCTCTCCTTCGGCATAACCGCCTAAAAACACCCCTGTTATTGCACAAAATACCGACCTTTTAAAATCAAGAGCAGTGCAATTATATCCTAAGAAGCCTGCAGATAAAGGTATTAGAATCAGAGGCTTGTGGAAGCACATAATAAGCAGAAGTAAAGATAGCACACTATCTCCCATTAAAGCGAGTTGTGCTGCTGCAACACCAAGCAGGAGTGTAGCTAGTCGAGCAATGGTTATTTGCTGCTTATCTGTTAAGCCAGGCTTTATCTTATTAATAATATCATGTGTTAGAATCACAGCGCCGGCATTCAACCAGCTATCAGCGGTAGACATAATAACCGCTAAAATCCCTATGATAGTCATAATGAGCAGAACAGGGTGCATACTGCTGCTAATAATTTCAAAGATCCCTGCTTTACTCAAAGTTCCCTCACCCACTTTGGTCAAGAGAATAAGAGCAATTAAAACAATTGAAAGGGTAATTAATAAATCGATTAAGGCTATGTATGAAAATGCTTTATACAATTGTTCTTTTGATCTGCTAATTAAAATTCTCTGCATGATAGGGGCATTTTCTCCAACCGGTAAAAATGCATATACGGCCATGGCTATCACTAATAACGTGGAATGCCCATCATATGGCATAATCCATGCTTTACTTTTTGGAATTGAGTCAAAGAGGTTGGGGGGTGTAGAAAATTTTTGTAGAGCCAAAATTAGAACTATCGGAATGATTATCCAAAACAATGTGGCCTGTACTAAATCAGTAAGAATAACAGCTTTAATACCACCAGATGCGGCATACATAGTAACCACTCCTGCTCCTAATAAAGCGCCGAGAGCTGGGGGTAACCCTAAAAAATGCTGGCCTAGGAAACCTATAGCTATAACTTGGATAGCCACCACTCCAATGCTGTCAACAACATTAACTATATTAGCTACCCAGAGCCCAAATGGGCCATATAGCTTTTCCATAATGTGGGCTTGGCTAAGGCAATCCTGAAATTTGACAACATCCCGGCAGAATATAAATCTTGTAAAGTACCATTGAAATACGCCACCAATTGCTGTAATTGCACAAATAATACCAATATTATTAATTTGCTCGATAAGCCCTAAAGTTACTCCAGCCCCTAGGTGCGTTGCATAAATTGTGGCAACCAAAAGCCCAGTTGGAATGTTTTTATAACCCAAAGCAAATTCTTTCAAAGTTTTGATCTTGCTTGCGCCCCTAAATCCCATCAATAGACAAGCAATTACATAAATCGCAATGCTCGCAAAGCCTATAATTTCCATAGCTCCCTCCTATTCAAAGTTCCACAACTTTGTGCCATTTTTTAAATATTATGCCTTCCTACGCTATCTTAGAAGTTATAATGAGTCAATTCGATTTTAATGTTTTAATATTAAAATTATATTATAATTATGGCCTGTTCCTATAGCTGGATAAGGGGCAACAAAAAAGCCCGCTGCTACACGGGCTTTAAACTCAATAGATTAATTAAGCTAGCTTATTTCAGTATTAAGCAGCATGTCAGCGCGGTAGCTAGCAGACCAGCTGAAATAGCTGGAGCAATTGAGCCTATTACCATACCCGCAGTAGTTTGGGCACAAAGCAACGCAACTGAGCTAGACAGTATTAAAGTTGCGCCCGTAAACATAGAAGGTACGGCGGTTAAGAATAGTATATCACCTTTGTTAAATTCTTTCATTTCTTCTTCATTTATTATTTTACTTACTAATAAATACAACTTTGTTATTTATTACCCTATATTAAAATCTAATTGCCTACCATGCCCGCTCATCTCCATTCCCAATCGGTATCCAGTAGTTATACAAAGTATCGCTCCAAATGCAATGCCAAGACTGGCGGCAACAGCTTGGCCATTTAAGGCTAATCCAACCTCACTCACGCTAGCTGAATATAATATGTGGGAATTATATCCCATACTTGCGAGACCTAATGTTCCAAAAACACCGGCAACTAATTTATTATCTATTCTCATTCCTTCCTCATTTATTATTAATTTTTAACTGCGCTTAATATATCAACATAATTATACTGATAGAAGCACATTATACACTATAAGAACACAAAATGCAAGCTGCAATCAAATATGGACTTGAAAAATACCTTTTTATGAGAAAACTTATATGGACTATCCCTTAAGGCTTACTGCCTGCTCTATTCTAGTGGCTAGCTGTTCAGCTAGGTTAACACCATACAGGCGGTACACCGCTATAAGGCCAGTAGGTGAGGTGAGGTTTATTTCTATTAAGCGTCCGGCAATAATATCAACACCTGCAAAAATTAAGCCATGAGCTTGAAGATGCGGTTTCAAACGTGCACACAATTCCTTCTCACTAGGAGTAATCTCTGTAGCTTGTGCTATAGCACCTGCAGCCAAATTGGTGCGTATATCTCCTGCTATAGGCAGACGATGTAAGGCTGCTACAGGCTCCCCATCCAGCAGTATAATGCGTTTATCACCCTTTTTTACTTCTGGCAAAAACTCCTGTAAAATTATGTGCCCATGCTTTTGTAAATACTCTTGGATTAAAGGTTCAGCCTCCTCCCCTAAAAGCACCACATCATTACCGCCATGGCCATACAGAGGCTTCAAAACCACCTGATGATACTGCTCTATAAAGTTAGAAGCCGCCTCGCTATAACTACTTAACACCATAGTTGGAGGTATTAGATCAGGAAAGGCAAAGGGTAGGAGCTTCTCGGGATTATTGCGCAGACCTTTGGGGCTGTTTAATACCACTATTCGTGAGGGCAAACCATCTAATATATAAGTGCTGGTGATATAGTCCATATCAAAGGGTGGATCTTGGCGAATCAATACAGCATCTACGTCTTCAAGCTTAATAGTGTGAGCAGTATGTATATGATATGTACTGGAAAAGTCGCTATATTGCACTTCCACAAAAGCGCCATCTGCATATATCCCATCTGTGCCTATTCTTAAGTCTTTGGTGGTGTAAAAAAACACTCGATGCTTACGCCGGCATAATTCAGCAGCAATAAATAGAGTACTATCTGATTGCGGGCGCAATGTATGCAACGGGTCAGCTTGTATTACTACTGTTAAAAATGAGGTCACGTTATTTGCTAGGTAAAAAGATGGTGGGACCTGCAGGACTTGAACCTGCGACCACACCGTTATGAGCGGCGTGCTCTAACCAACTGAGCTAAGGTCCCGCTTTATAAAAAAGAAGCTAGGCGCGTCTTTTTTACCACAGACCCGTCTATATGTCTAGACAGATTTCATTCAAAAATACCCACGTATATGCTAACAGGAACATGCTGTGGATCTGCTATGCTTCCATCATATACTTCAAAGTCGACCTGGTACAAGCGCTCTCCACCCAACTCTTGCGTAGAAGTATTCCAAATCTGCTGCCATGTCTTGTAAATTAAGTCATAGGTCCAATCTGGCTGTGTGGTAAATTTAGCGTATATAGCTGAAGGGATAGTCAAGGTCTCTAGATCTTTGGGTAGCCCATCATAAGATGTGACAGCCTCACCTATAAAATAGGTATATTCGCCTCTATAGTCCAATTCATAGTCTGAGTAGGTGCTAAACGTTACGTTTGGCTGCAAGCGATTTGGGATTTGTTGAGCTATTTGCTCGGCGAAGTAACGCCCTACCAATAGATGGATTTGAGAAGTTTCAGGTGATGTTTCAAGTTGAAAGCTAGTGCGTATCTTTAAGCCGACAAGCTTAGTTTCAGGAAAAGATGTAATATGATGTTGCATAATATACCAATTTATATTGTAAGAGTACCGTTCTTTATATCATACTAAGTATATATCAATCAATACCTAACGCTGAACGGGCAATGACAAAAATATCTAATTTATATGTAGTTAATGTCGAAGAAGGAGAGCTTAAACTAACCTCCCCAAATATTAAAAACGTATATCAGGATGCAACATATGCTAATCCTCAGGCTGCTTTATTGGTTTATCTAAAAGCAGTGGATAAAATTAAGGAACTGATGGTTGAAGCAAAGCAACATATCACTGCAATGGCGGATATGGAAATTGAAGAGCGCGTTCCGATATTAGCACTGCTTACTGGAGTTATTAAGAAAGCCATGGATATTGTAGAAGAGTTTTGCTTGTGGTTTAGCGTGAAGCAAGGTGATGATCAACAAGATCAAACGTTAAGCTTTTTCCTAGAACGCTTTCAATATGTGCGCACACAGATTGCAGCATTTTTTATAGAAGAAAATGTACTTTATTGTGATCGCGCTATTACGGTATTAGATAATATAAAGCACAACTTCACATTGTTACAACAGATGGAATCTTAAGCAGCAATCAGCAAATATCTAGCATTTGCTCATACTTCTCAAACTGGCGTTGCTGCAGAAGCTGAAAGACAAAGCCGGTGTCTTGTTCTACTATACAAATTGAGCAATCCGATATAGCCATGTAAAGGGTAGCAAAGGCGCAACAAGCCACAGATGCTAGAAAAAATGTATCATCTACTAGGCTTGCTATGCCAACAGGCAATAAAAGCATGTCAGATTGTATTGTATAGGTACTGCAGTTGAAATAGGAAGTATTGATGTATACATCCAAGTCTGGATATATCAGTGATTTTTCATTGAGCTGTTCTATTTGCGTAGAGGTAGGCATATTGGCAATTTTTATTTGCTCAAGTGGAACTAGTAGATCTATAGCTTTTTCATTAAGAAAGGGAGAAGTATGGTTGTTGGCCTGGACTTCAGAATTAGAGATAGGCCTATTATTTTTGCTCGGCGATATCTTAGATTTAGCACCACTCAAGCTAAAGTATGGAAGCCACAGACGCCAAACCTGCCATATTATCAGAACTATTAGGAGCATAACCATGTATACATCTTGCGAGTAATTTCGCTATGTATTCATTGTCAAGTATGAGAGGTAAACAAACCGTTAATGGCTTTACTTTAGCCAGCATGCCGTTGATTTTTGCGACACCTATAGAAAATTTTGGTGTAGGGGCTATGCAATCACCAGAAGATATGTATAGTCTATATATTAGCCTTTGTGCTGTTACTAATAATTAAATATATTGAGGTTAAGTTATGGAACTTAAGAAAGCTTTAATTGCAGCAGCGGCGTCTGTTGCAGTTGTTGTTGGCGCTCTTACCGCTGTTGCGGCAGTTGAGCCAGCTTCAGATATGATGGAAAAATGTTTTGGCGTTGCTAAAGCTGGACAAAAAGGCGACGGCCATGAAAATGGTGGAGTTTTTGTAAATCTACCAAAAGGAAAATGCGAAATGCTACAGGGTGGCTCGCTAAAGCCAGCTACTGAAGCTCCTAAACTTTAATCTTATTATTAGGTAAAAAAATGAATAAATTTATAGTTAGTTCTCTAGTTGCCGCTTCCATGCTTGTTGCATCGGCTGCTATTGCTGCAGATAAAGTAGCTACTACTACTGAAAAAAGCGCCGCTATGACAATCACTACTACAGAAGCTCCTGCTCCTGCTCCAGCTACTACTCCTGCAGGCACTTCTGTTACCATGACTTTTGGTGATCAGAAAGCTCTCGAAGGCACTGAGAAGTGTTTTGGCGTTGCTAAAGCTGGCAAAGGTGAGTGCGCTGGTGGCGTAGGTACATGCGTCTCTAAAGATAGCTCTGCTGAAGAATTCGTTATGCTGCCAAAAGGCGTGTGCGATAAGCTAGTTAATGGCTCTTTGCAAGCTCCTCAGCCTGTTGCTGTGAAGAAGTAATACGCTTTACTATTGAACGCGGCCTCACCTAGTAACTCTTGCTAGATGACGCCGCGTTTTTTGTTAAAACTTACTGTTTCCCATTTTTCTCTGCTTGATTTTCCTTAAATTTTGCCTCACTTACTGGAGTTTTGTTTGGTTTTATGCCCTCTGTTTTCTGAGAATGCTGCCCCATGCCTTCCTTTGATAGATCTTCGAGTATGGGTTTACCCTGCAATATCTGTTTGAATTTTCCAAAATCAGCCTTGTCTATAACTGCTTCTTGCTTTTTCTCAACATTTTTGATCTTCTCATCAACCTTAGCTATCTTATCTCCAAGCTTTCCTACTTTAGCTGCTTTATCCTCTACCTTTTCTTCTATTTTACCTACTTTTTCATCTAGCTTTGCTTGCTTTTTCTCAATACTTTCTAGCTCCTCCATATTTTTCTTTGTAGAAGTAAGCTGTGCTTGAAATGCTTTATTTCCCTCTTCTATACCTTGCTTTTTCTCTAACTTCTCCTGTTTTCCCTCAATCTTCCCCAACCCCTCCTGCTGCTTTCCTTGCTTTGCTTCCAGCTCTGCTTTTTCCTTCGTTAAGGCAGCTATCTTCTGCTGTTCTGGCGTTGTAACACTCAGCTTATCTGTGGAATTGACTGCCGCTTTATCATAAATTTTCAATTGATCTTTTAACCCTTCTTGCGATTTCAAATCAAGCGGCGTACCTGGCTTCAGTTGTTCCATATCTTTTTTAACACCCACCACAAGCTCATGCCATGCCCCTTGCGACTTATTCTGCAAATCTTTAGTTATATCATCAGACTTAGTGGCGCTGGCATTAGCATTAGTAATAGCTTGATCAAGTGACATAGTAGCAGCTTGAACCACTGCCATACTACCTGATACAACCTGACGTACTACCGGTATATCCATTTTATTGGCTAAGTCTCGTGTTTCAGTAGCAGCTGTTTGTACTACAGCAGCTACTCCTCGCACTGCTTCTGTAGCCAGAATAGCCGTACTTTTACCCACCTCTTTCCATGCATTCAAACTATTTGGTCGTGTTACTGCATAAGATAAATCACCAGCTAGTATTGCTGCTCTGTTGGCAATGCGACCTGACGCCTCAATGCCTGTAGCAGCAACTTCCATAGTATTGGCTATAACCTTAATCGGAGAAGCAACCGCTGCAAGAACACGCCACCCAACCCGCTCCCCTATACTAGCCTTAGGGGGCGTACCCGCTTTCTCAATTTTATCTGCTACTCTATCAAATGTCTGTGCGCACATTGCTCGCGCAGCATTTCTAGTGCCAGCAGCAATTAATTTGGTACTCTCTTCTGTCACTTTACCTGCTGCAGCGCATATTCCTCGGACTGCTGTGCCCGTCATTTTGATAGGGTTAGGGAAGTCGCCTCCCATAGAATCTTTAAATTTGCTCCAATTAGTTTTGGCTTTGGGTATCTCCTGCTTTTTAGGCTTGCCTTCAGGCTCAACCTCGAGGGGTTTTTCTGCTACCGAAGTAGGAGTGGATGCCACCGTCTGTGCCGGCTTTATGCTAGTCTCCTGCACCTCAGGTCCTGCCTGTGCCGGGGCTGCTGGCGTTTTGGTCTGTGGTGGAGATGGAAGCGGCTTGGGCTTGTTTGGTGCTGGTGCTGCCTGTGGAGAAGCCACTGCATTCTGTGACACAGTAGGAGCTTGTCCCGGTGTTGGGGGTAATGATTTCCTACTCAGCGGTGTGGAAGCTTGGCCTGCTAGCTCCTCTGGCAACGGCCCTGAAGGTATTTGTACCGCAGGAGCATTTGGCTTGTTCGCCACATCTTGCGTAGCCACAACTTTTCCTACAGCCTCCAGTGTAACTTCTGTAGTAGCTTCAGCTTTAGTTGGCTTTTCCGGCGCTGAGCTGCTAGGACGTAGCGGTGCTTTCTTCTCAGGCTTTGGAGGCGGAGTCGGCCTGGATGTAGCTGACTTCTCATCCTGGCTTGGAGCAGAAGGAGCGGTGGCCGGTTTTGGCGTTGGCTTTGGAGGAGGAGTCGGCCTAGCTGACTTCTCCTCTTGACTTGAATTAACAGGCGGTTTTGGCGGATCCTCCTCTGGTGGCTTAGACCCTACTGGAATCTTTAGATCTTTTCCTGTTTCTTTCGCACCTTCTGCTGGCTTTTGTATCTCCGGTACTGCCTGCTTAGGCTTCTCCATAGGCGCAGGAGTTGTTGGGCGGGGTGGTGCAGTTTGCGCTGTGGCTGGCTCTTCCTGCTTAGGCTTCTCCATAGGCGCAGGAGTTGTTGGCCTTGGGGGAAGAGGCTTGGTGGATGTAGATGGCCTCCCATCTATTTCTTCTGCTGCCTGTGCTGTTGGCTGTTGTACGTTTGGTACTGCCTGCGGCTTCCCCATAGGCGCAGGAGTTGTGGGGCGTGCAGGTGCGGTTTTTGCTGTTGGTGTGGATGTCGCCTGCGCTGCTACAGCTGGCTTTATCTCAGGCGCAGGAGATTTAGGCCTTGGAGGAAGAGGCTTGGTGGATGTAGATGGCCTCCCATCTATTTCTTCTGCTGCCTGTGCTGTTGGCTGTTGTACATTTGGTACTGCCTGCGGCTTCTCCATAGGCGCAGGAGTTGTGGGGCGGGGTGGTGCAGTTTGCGCTGTGGCTGGCTCTTCCTGCTTAGGCTTCGCCTCAGGCGCAGGAGATTTAGGCCGAGGAATAGGAGATTTCTCAATATCGTCTTCTTGCTTAATAGTAGATAATCGAGTTATTTGTCCTTCTAAAGTCACTAGTTTAGTATTATTTTCCTTAAGCTCTGCTTGTGCTTTTTTCAGTTTTATTTGAAGCTCCTTATCTGTCTTTATCAACGCTTCTAATTCTTTCCTTAATTCCCCTTCTTCCCCCTGTGCACCAAGTTCATTAAGCTTTGTAGTTAGGCTAAGGAGTGTGGGACTATCGTATTCTTCTCTCGCTTTCCCTATTTTTTCTTCTAATTTCTGTCTTTTCTTAGAAGGATTTTTTCTATATACATCTAATCCTTCATTAACTTTTTTTAATTGTGCATCATTGGTTACAGATTCCTGTTGTGCTTGCTTTATTTCTA
>JANPII010000037.1:0-16324 GCA_031424915.1 Pseudomonadota bacterium | reverse complement strand
ATAATCCTGGGTGCCGGTGATCCAGGTTTGAGCTTTTAATGGTTGTAGGGTGGAGATCAATTTCTGTTTATTTTCTTTATCTAAGTTCTCTAAAATATCATCAAGCAGCAACAGTGGGACAATACCATGTAAGTCAAAAATAGCTCGCGCTTGTGCTAGTAGCAATGATATCAATAAACTCTTTTGCTCGCCAGTAGAACATTGGGCTGCAGCTGCTTCCTTTATGGGGTGTGAAGTTTCCAAATCCATTTTGGAGGCGCTCAGCTTCATTCTGCCCATGCTTGCATCTATCTTACGATTACGCGCCAAAGTTTCTGCAAACCAGCTGGTGAAATTTCTTTCGGTCTGGTAGGCATGAATGATTTCACCGGTCGTGCCCAACTTTGGTGCTAAAAATTGTGCTTCCGCAGTAAGGTATTGGCTCAGTAACTCTACGCAGCGTGCTCTTCCCGCTATTACATGGGTTGCAGCTTCTGCTAGTTGCTGTTCAATACGAGCCAGCCATACCTTATCTACGTGCGGGGACTGCAGCAGCTTATTACGTGATTGGGTATGATGCTCATATTGTGATACATGTTTGGCGTGCTCTTGATCTATATTATAAGCCATACGATCCCAAAATTTGCGTCGGTTAGTAGGGGAGCTTAAGAAAACACCTTCAGTTTGTGGAGTAAGCCATATGATACGCAAGCGCTCAGTTAACTGACGCTGCTTACTGACGGGCTGTTCATTGATGCGGAAGATACGCCGGCTAGCTTTATCTGGGTATACTTCTGCGCCAGTTACACAACTAAAATCTGTCAGCTGTGCATCTACAGCCCAGGTAAAAGATATGGTTTGTGTGTTATGAAGAATATCTTCATTGCGGGCATTTTTAAGCCCTCGACCTGGAATAAGAAGGGAGATAGCTTCTAAGATATTAGTTTTGCCTGCCCCATTAATGCCTTGAATAAAAACGAACGGCGCGCCTTCTATTTGCAATTGTAAATTACAATGATTACGAAAACAGCGTAACGCTAAGCGTTGGATCATTACTCCTGCATTGGCATCAAAATTTGGATGCAGCCCCGATCAGTTGGATCATGAGCCATAACTGCTCCCACTCCATCTGGAAGCATCATACGCACAGTATCTCCTTCCATTACTGCCAAGGAGTCCAGAACATAGCGTGAGTTAAAACTAATAGTCATGGGATGAGAATCATATGTGGCGGATACTTTTTGTACACCAGTGGCATTGCCATTAAGCTCACTGCTAGCAGAAAGTACAATCTCAGCCTGACCAAGTTGCAAGCGCACTGCTTTAGTTTTATCTGAAGAGACCGAAATCACTAGATCTATAGCGCGAGCTAAGTCCTTAGCGGGTACTTCGAGCACTACGTTATTATTGCTAGGGATCACTCTGTTGTAATCGGGGAACTTACCATCTACCAGGCGGGTTACTAAGGTAACACTGCCTAGTATGAACGTAACACGGTTTTTACCAATTGATACTTCAACTTCACCAACGGCACTTTCCAACATTTTAACTAGCTCATGGACAGCCTTGCGGGGAATGATTACTCCTGGCATATGGTCTGCCCCTTCAGGCAGTGCACATTCTGCGAGCGCCAAGCGGTGCCCGTCGGTAGCCACGGCGCGTAGCATCATGTCTTCATCAGATTGAGCGACATGCAGATAAGTACCACCTAAATAATAGCGTGTTTCTTCCAAAGAGATGGCGTGCTTAGTTTTATTTAAAAGCACTTTAAGTAATGCGGCGTTAATAGTAAAATTATGCTCAGCAGGGCTGGTTTCAAAATTAGGGAATTCAGCAACTGGCAAGCATGGTAGCGTAAATTCGCTTTCTCCTACATTAATGCGCATTTGAGTGCGTTGATGCTCTTCTACTACATTCATCTCAATTTGCGCACTTTCTGATAAGCGCCGTACAATTTCATACAGTAAGACAGCAGGGACGGTAGTAGAGCCTGCAATTTTGATTTGTGCTGGTACAAAGTCTACTACACACATGTCCATATCAGTAGCAGTGATGCGTATGTGGTCAGAGCCGCTTTCTATCTTAATATTAGATAAAATCGGAACTGCATTGCGCCTCTCTACTACAGATTGCACCCTGTTTAGTGCTCGCAATAACTCGCTGCGTTCTACAATAACTTTCATGCTCATATTTTACCATATTACGGCTATAAAGATCGATGTTATGATAACGCAACTGTAATTTAGCGCAAGTGTTTTGTTTCGTATTGCTTCAAGTCACCATTTATAGTGCCTGTTACTTAGGGTAGTTAACTGAGGTGTATCATTACTGTTAGATCTTTTATTATTCACTTCAAGTGTGCACTTATTTCCTAGACTGGGTATAATAAGTTCTCTTTCGTTTTTTAGTATTCTATGTTAGAATGCCAGCTAAATAATAACCTGTAGAGGACGTAGCCCTATGAATTGGATTAAAAAGCTTAAAGAACAAGCGCTTGATGCTGGTTATTCGTTGGTAATAGCTTTAATTATAGCCTTACTTTTCCGTACTTTTCTATTTGAACCCTATAAAATTCCTTCGGGTTCTATGTTTCCTAATTTACTAGTGGGGGATTATCTTTTTGTCTCTAAATATTCCTATGGTTATAGTAAATATTCTATGTTTGGCTTGCCTTTGATAGAAGACCGTATATTGTTTCAAGAACCAAAACGTGGGGATATAATTGTTTTTAAGCATACTAAGCATACCAGTATGAATTATATCAAACGCTTGATAGGGCTGCCAGGTGAGGAAATTCAATTAATTAATGGAATATTACATATTAATGGGGTGGCGGTTCCTAAGATTAAAATTGAAGAGTGGAAAGACATGAGTGTAACCCCCCATAACAGCTATCCTACTTATAATGAGCATTTGCCAAATGGCGTGACTTATCGCATTCTTGAAATGCCGCAGCGCCAGCATTTGAACTTTTTGCGTAATACTATGAAATATAAAGTACCACCCGGGCACTATTTCTTTATGGGAGATAATCGCGATAACTCGATTGATAGCCGGTTTAAAGATTTAGGTTTTGTACCCAAGCAAAATCTTATAGGCCAAGCAAAAGTGTTGTTCTGGACGCATGACTTATCGTTGCTAGATGCGGTGACTAAGTTTGAAACAGGCCGCACTTTCACCGGGCTGTGATATTCCCTATGACCACATATTCTACAGTCTTGCCAAAGTTAAATTACTCTTTTTGCAACCCTGACCTATTGACGGAAGCATTAACGCACCCAAGTCTAGGGCGCAAGAGCACTATAGGTAGTTATGAGAGGCTTGAGTTTATTGGAGATAGCGTGCTTGGGATGTGTATTGCCGAGCTATTATTCCGTGAGTATCCAGATGTAGCAGAGGGTGGTTTATCTAGAATGCATTCTAATTTGGTTAATACTACCTGCTTAGCTTCTGTGGCTATGAAGCTTGATTTAGGGAAGTATTTAATTATGGATAGTGGAGAAGAGAGTTCTGGGGGACGCACTAACCCTCGTAACCTAGAAAATGCAATGGAAGCATTATTGGGTGCTATTTTCTTGGATCGCAACTACCAGGCTGTGCGTGGGGTAGTATGGAGTTTATGGCGTGAATTAGTGGAACAAAATGAAGTAGTGCATAAGCGCGACTTTAAATCCGCATTACAGGAGTGGTCGCAACGATACCATTCAGTATTGCCTACCTATCAAATTATTGATAAACAAGGAGCGGCACATGAGCCTATATTTACTATCAAAGTAAGTGTAGGAGGTGTTGGTATAGCTATAGGGCAGGGTAAATCCCGTAAACAGGCAGAAATACAAGCTGCAAAAATCTTATTAGAAAAGGTAGAGAAATGATAGAACAGAATGACGGTGCGAAGATACCTGGGCCGGAAAAATGCGCTATAGTTGCGCTGATCGGTGCTCCTAATGCTGGCAAGTCTACTTTACTCAATACTCTTTTAGGGCAGCGCTTATCTATCACTACACATAAAGCCCAAACTACTAGACGTAATCTGCGTGGTGTAGCTATATATGGTGATACGCAAATAGTGTTTGTTGATACTCCAGGTATATTTAAGCCCGAAGAAACTATGGAGCGAGCTATAGTTAAACAGGCTTGGCGTGGTATTGAAGAGGCAGATATTGTATGTTTGATACTCGATTCGGCAAGGGCAATTGATGAAAATACCAAGCTTATTATAGAGCATCTAAAAAAGCATGAAAAAAGATCATGTGCTATTTTGAATAAGGTGGATAGTATTGCTAAGCCAAAATTAATAGAGCAGGCTACTTTGCTTGCCCAATATCAGTATTTTGATGAAATATTTATGATTTCTGCTTTAAAAAACTCAGGTATTGAACCAATGGCAGCTTATTTACAGCTTCATGCTCCCCTGTCCCCTTGGTTGTTTGACCAAGACGAGGTAACTGATGCGCCCATGCGTGAGCTGGCTGCTGAAATCACTCGTGAGCAATTGTTTATACAACTCCATGAGGAATTGCCATACGTTACTAAAGTTGAGACCGATTCGTGGAAGGAAGAAGAAGGAAGGGGTATTGTGGTTCATCAGACTATATATGTATGTAAAGAATCGCAAAAGAAGATAGTTATAGGTGATAAAGCCACACGCTTAAAATCTATAGGACAGCGAGCACGTCAGCAGATAGCACGTCGTCTTGATATAGAACGTATACACCTTTATTTACACGTAAAAGTACGTCGCGATTGGGTGGAAGGCGATTTTGGAAAAAAGATAACTCATAAGTAAGAGGCAAACTTATGCAACATCTAAGCCAATATATACAAGATTTTGTGCAACATCATTGTCCTGATATGGTGCGAATTCAGGCTTTACCTGCTGATGCTTCAAATCGTGTATACTATAGAGTTCATGTTTTGCCAAACCGTACTTTTATTCTAATGGATGCACATAAGGAAATAGAGATAATAGCTCCTTACTGCGGCATTACTAATTATTTGCGGAGCTTAGGGCTACATGCTCCTGCGTTACTAGCAGTAGATGAACAACGTGGTTTAATCTTAATGGAAGATTTAGGGGATATGTTGGTAGCTAGACTATTGGAAATAGAACCACACCAAGAAAAAGAGGTATATTTCTTGGCCACCGATGCGCTAGTGCATCTGCATAATGCTCCAGTGTTAGCTAATTTACCCAGGCACGATCTAAATTTACTTCAGTCAGGTTTGAGCTTATTTATAGATTGGTGGGTAGCTCCTAACATAGAAACTGAACTAGTAGAAGACAGTCGTAAAGCTTTAATGGAAATATTTACTAAGTTGCATATGCTAGGTAACCCTTTAGAAGAAGTAGTAGTGCTACGTGACTATCATGCTGAAAACTTAATGCTAGTACCACATAGTGAGGGGATAGAACGCCTTGGAATTATAGATTTTCAGGATGCTGTAATCGGTTCTCCAGTTTATGATCTAATGTCTTTGCTAGAAGATGGACGTCGGTATGTATCAGAAGAAGGGGCTGTTGCTGCCATTACACATTACTTGGCTCAGCGCCAGCATATAGATCGTGCGGCTTTTATGCAAGCTTATATGGTGTTGGGATTACAACGTAACATGAGAATTATAGGGGTATTTAATCGCTTAATGCAGCGAGATGGCAAGCAAAAATATATGCAATTCCTTCCAAGAAAATGGCATTTTGTAAAATACAGGTTAGCACATCCAATGTTTGTGCAATTGCGCCAATGGTTCGAGCGCTACCATGTGCCTATAGTGTAAAGATAAAAGTACAATAAAAATCAGCAACTATGAACACATTTGAAACTAACATCATTAGTCTTTATGGTTTGCAAGGCAAAGTATGGCTTGAAAGCTTGCCAGTTATTACTAAAGATATAGCCACAAAATTTGATTTATCTGAACTCGTGCCTGTAAGCAACCTGTCTTACAATTATGTTATGTCAGGATTAAAAGATAATCAGCCGATTATTTTAAAACTTGGCTTAGATATTGAGGGACTGAAGCGAGAAGCACATGCTGTAGGGGATTTTGCCAATATGCTTGACTTATACCAACTCTCAGCTAAAAGATTACGGCGTCGCTCCTCGCTCATGTAGATTTTACTACACATCGCTTGTCGCTCCTTGTACTGTTTTAGCTGAGAGTTGGTATTAGAGCATAAGCGTATTGCTCAGTGGTGTTTTGTGCAATCTATACTTTCATGGATTTGGGGTATCGAGGATGGTATGGATCCTACATACTTTAAGCGCTTGGTAGAAGTTTTTGATAAATTAACTTAAAAAGCTGTTTGCTATTGAGACTATAGTGAAGGGGTGGGCCCTAAACCACACATCTGATAGCCCCTAAACCTTTATTTGTACTATTTCCATAGTACTACCATTTGCAATTGCTACTCTGTTTCGTCCTTCTTGTTTCTTCTTGCCTTTTGCAATATATAAGGCCTTATCTGCTCTTTTGATCAGGGATTTTAGCGTATCATCAGGACTTAGCGTCGCTACTCCAAGGCTCACAGTAAAGCTTGCATTATAAGGCTTTATATCGATCTCAAGCGGCTCAGCTGCAATATTGTAACGCAAGCGCTCGGCTATTGTTGCTGCGTCAACTAAATTTGTCTCAGGCAAGACTATCAAAAACTCCTCTCCACCTAGACGTGCATATATATCCAATGGTCTTGCTCCTTCTTGCATAGCTTTGCCCAATGCTTCTAATACCGCATCTCCAACATCATGGCCGTAAGTATCGTTAAGCTTTTTAAAGTGGTCAATATCTAGTGTTATTACAGATAGCTCCTTGCGCCTAGCTTGAGCATCTTTCATAACTCTATCCATCTGCACATTAAGATGGTGCCGATTAGCAAGACCCGTTAATGAATCATAATTAGCCATATTGTAGAGCTTGTTCGTATATTTCTCCTGAATGAAACGCATCAAGCATGCTATAACTATAGATATTATAGCATAAAGAAGAGAGCCAACTACTGCTCCTTTGTATAGTGGGCCATATCCTACTAATTGAGCAAAAACAACATAAGTTATATTACCTAAGACAAAACCTAAGACCGATATTATTGCAAAGCTCATCCAATCTACAAACAGAGCTAATGAAAATATGGCAAGTATAACCCCACCTAACATCTGGTCTTTATCTGGATGGATAAGATAGCCATAAGTGCTTAATGCTGGTAATACGCACATTACAAGAAAATGAAAGTACAGTGGTAAGGACTTTTTGTTGAAGATATCACTCCACATATGATGTAACCCTAAAGCCACGCAGCCTAAGCCGGCCAGGAGGTGTAGGCATATTTCAAATTGCCACATTAGAGTTTGGGCTATGTGTACATGTGACGTATGGGTTGAACTTAGGAATAAAAGAGGGTAGGCGCATAGGCATAGACCAAATATGGCAAACTCGTAATATCGTGCTTCGTACTTTTCTACGCTGCGTTGACTATATATTACTATATCCCGAAAGCGTAAACCTAACAGCCGGTGCCAAACTTCTTCTATCCTGGCGCTGAGTTTTTTACGTTCAAGTTCTCTTTTTTTATTTTCTTCTAATTCTTTTTTTTCTATACGGGCTCGCTCTTGCATCATAGATTTGACTGAAACCTTGCGCTTTTGAGCCTCCTCTTCATACCACTTTGCTAGCTCAATCTTCTCCTGCCAGGCTACATTATGCAATATGCCCAACCTCTGTTGCAGGTAATGTGTGCCATATAGTCCTATAATACCTAAAACTATGCCTAAGATCGTGCTAAGGACATCGATCACCCCTTGTATATAGTTACCAAGCAAAATTCCAATTACACATGAGATGATAGAAACCACAAAAGAGGCAGAGTTAGTTCTAAATCCTAAGAACCCCGCAGCTAAGGGTACGGATATAACGATACCAAAATTAGTTGCCAGCCACACGAGCCCTAAAACGCCAGAGCCCCACAGAGCCAAAAAAATAGCTATCATGCCAGCACCTAATGTTCCTATGCGTGCTACTATAAGCTCGGCACGAGTGCTCATTTTTGGGAAATGAGCTTTTACTATATTGCGTGCTATCAAAGCACCAGAAAGATTAAGGTAAGAATCGGCGGTGGACATTATAATAGCTAACACTCCAATTACCGCTACACCTTTAGCAACAACAAATAATTGTTGATTCATCATGTGCCATATAACATTTTGAGCAGTAATATCACCGCCTATTCCCGTAGACAGGATAAAGCCAAATAAGCAAATTGTTGATACAATGGTAAGATCAAGCAGAGCAACTATAGATAAACAAATTTTTAGCTGCTTGATATTCATCGACATTAAATAACGTTGTATCCCGGTGGCGCCAAATTCTGGCAGTATCATAAAAACTACACAGCCCCAAAACATCCACACCCTTTCACTAGTATCTAAGCTTGTGTCCCATCTGTCAGGTGGTACCATCGCATGAATACTTTCCCACCCTCCAAATTTATGTAACAACAAGGCTGCAAGTATGGGTATTACTACGTAAAATACTCCAAATTGGAAAACATCTGTTATAACTACTGCTCTTGCTCCCCCAAGTATGGAGTAAAATATAATGGTGACCATACCTACATATACTCCAACTGATAGCGGTACCTCTAAGAAGTAATTAAGCAAATGTCCTATTGCTGCTGCTTGCACCGCTACTGTGGCAATATTTAAGAAAACGCTGCTATAAGCAGATACTATTCGGCCCCAATTGCCATAAAGACGATCCATAATGTCAATTAGTGTTATGCACCCTCTGAACTGTGTAACGTTTTTAGCAAAAATTGTATAGGATAGCCACCAGCTTACTGGTTTCAAAAACAAAGCTATTACGATTAATGCCCCGATGGAGCTCACCCTTTCTATATTACCAAGGGTAACACCAGCACCTAAGTAGGTAGCGTAGACCGTGGCAATTAATGCAGGTGTTGAGATATTGCCTGAGCCGAGCGCATAATCTTTTATATCCTTAATCTTATCAGCACTTCTCAGTCCGACATATAAGCAAGCTAATAGGTAGATACCGATTAGCATCAAGTCTATTAAAGTTAATTTGCCATAACTTTGAGTTAAAAAATCTGTGATATTCATGCCCAGCCCTTAAATATTACATTTGGGTTATTGTGCGTGAGGGAAATCTCAAAATCAAGTGACAATATGTTAAATATTTATATATAACACTATCACGCCGTTAAGATGAGTTAAAGAAAGAATTTATGGCTTTATGCGAGAGTTGAAGGAACATTGATATCCTCCGTTGAACGTCTTAAGCAATGGCGGAAGAGAAGGGATTCGAACCCTTGTTACCCTTTTGAGGTAAACACGCTTTCCAGGCGTGCGCCTTAGACCACTCGGCCACCCTTCCTTTTGTTAGTTTTTATAAACGCGAATTTTGGATTAGACTATAAGGCGCATAAAACCGCACTAGGCAGTGTCAGTAGCCGTGGTGATCCAATTTCTGGATTGCCACGCCCTTTCAGTGCTCGCAATGACGCTATAACTTTTAAGCCGTCACATACCTTATCCAATCTAAAGTTCGCATTATAATATAACGCAGCACTTAAGCATGTATAAGAATAATAATGAAAAAATATCTTTAGTCAATGGAGTGATATAATAAAGCTTATATATAAGCACACTGTAACCTGCAAAATAGCTTGACTACGAGCTAAAAACACATACAATTCTTTTGGCGTTTATTGGATTTTACAAGCGGTTAACATGCACGAAAAAACCTTATATGCTGTAGGGGGTGTTCTAATTGCTACTGGATTGGGCGGTGTAATAACAGGAGCTGCGTCTGTATCATTTGGCTTAGGGCTAGCTACGCAAGTTATTGCGGGTGTTGCGGTGACGGACTTCTTAATTCTAGGAGGTACTATACTCACAGCCATTGGCGGTGGTTTTATTGGCATGCATTCCTATTCTGGAATGCTGGGATGGGCCGCGATCTGGGCTGCGGTTTTTAGTGTAACTGTAAGTACATTCTCTACTGCGGTGTTATATCAATCTATGTATACTCAGGCTGGTATATGGTTCCTAGTAACGGCAGGTGCCACCCAATCTCTTTTGGGTATTAGTAATTATCTTGTTAATCCTAAAGATAGAGCTGAAAGGTCATTGGGGCAAATAACCTTATGTGCAGTTACAATGGGAGTATTTAGTGCTATTGCTGCTACTGCGCTGCCGCTATTTACTCAAACCTTTATTAACGAACCAGCTTTTATGTTGCTCGTCAATTTTTTCAGCACTGCTATTTTAGCAGAGATCCTAGTCGTACTCACTGCTGCAAGACATGAAAGTAAAGATTGCTCTTTCATAAACATACTAAGCTTTTAGATATATCCTAGCTTTCATACAGGCTAGGATATTACTACTTACTATTTCATATCCTTAAGTAGGCTTTGTACTGAAGCGATGGAAGTATCAAACATCTTCTGTTCGTCAGCGTTAAGCGCAACTTCAATAATCCGTTCTACCCCCATGGCGCCTATTATTACTGGCACGCCAACATATAGATCCTTAACTCCATATTGGCCTGTGAGATATGCCGCACATGGCAATATACGTTTTCTATCCATTAAGTATGCTTCTGCCATTTCAAGTGCTGCTGTGGCTGGAGCATAATATGCCGAACCTCTTTGGAGTAACTTTACAATCTCGGCGCCACCGTCACGCGTACGTTGTACAATTTGATCTAGCCGCTCTTGCGTGGTCCATCCCATCTTAATAAGATCGGGCAAAGGTATGCCTGCTGCTGTAGTATAGCGAATAAGAGGCACCATAGTATCACCATGCCCGCCTAGTACACATGCACTTACATCTTCTACAGAGACGCCTAGTTCACGAGCTATAAAAAGCTTAAAGCGGGCGGAATCTAATACCCCAGCCATGCCTACAACCTTATGAGGTGGAAGACCGCTGCTCTTTTGAAATGCATAAACCATGGCATCCAGGGGGTTAGTCACCACAATAACAAAAGCATCAGGGCAATTCTTGCGTACTCCTACGGCTACGGCATCTATTACTTCCTTATTTACTGCTAGCAAATCATCCCGGCTCATTCCCGGTTGGCGTGGCACGCCTGCAGTAATAATAACTACGTCTGCGCCTTTTATATCTGCGTAGTCCGAAGTTCCTTCTACGCTACAGTCATACCCTTCTATAGTAGAACTTTGTTCAATATCTAGAGACTTGCCGCACGCAAAATCCATAGTACGGTCTAAGATTACTACATCTCCTAAGTTCTTGAGGCCTGCAAGATGGGCTAACGTGCCACCAATATTACCGCCACCAATTAATGCTATTTTATGTCGTCTAATACTTTTAGTCATAGAATACCCTCCATTTTTCTATGTATTTCTATTCTTATCATATCATCTTTTTGAAATAAACCAATACAGAAAATTACTTTTAATATAATAATTTATAAAAGTGTGGTGGGGTGGGTTGTAACTTAATTCAAGAGGCAGTATAATCACTATACAATTTTTATTATGAGGACATAATGAAACAAACAGCTCATAGCCTTTATCTAAACAACTTTGGTTTATATTTTGGTGGTGGTAGAATGGTCCCTAATGCGTCTGAGATAGCAGTAAGCAAGATAGAAGTCAAGGAAGAAGATAACGCCACTCAAACGTCGCTACCGTTGAATAATGAGCAGCTTGTAGCTTTGAATATAGCTATAACAGATGCGTTATCTGCGGATAAAAATAAAGCTCTAAAAGCTAAGGGGGATTTGGCCTACCTAGGAGTGAAATTAGACGAGACTTCTGCAACTACAAAAGATGCAGTGGCTCATGCTTTGAAGGGAATTTATGACGCTTTGGCAAGTAAAGCTGAGGGGGAAGAGAAAGCTACGCTATTAAAAGCCAATAAAAATGCTCTAGAATTATATGTCAGTAGAGAAATTTTAAGGCGGAAAGTCGGGGCACATTTGTCTACTGGCATTCCTAAATATTATTCAGGCCTTGGATCTGTAATGACAATATTAACTTACCTGCACGGTTTATGTGTAGCAGGTGCTGCTATTTATTTGGTTGCTGATTCTACGCTGATGTTGTTTGGCAAGGCTGTAGCTCTTTCTGCACCTCTGATGTTGGCTGCTGGTTTGGTGAGTTATGGTGCGCATAAATGGTTAGGAGAGAAGAAGTCTCTTCCTGATAGCTATGCAATAAGCGCTATTGTAGGCTTAGGCAGCATAATTGCTGTTTATGCTACTACCCAGCTCTTTTCAACTGCGCTGCTTTACCGACTACTAGCAGGTGGAATTGGTGGAATGGTAGCTGGAGGTCTAGCAGCTATGCACTCCATTGGAAGTAGAAAAATAGGTCCTCACCTAGAGGATATTGCAACTTCATTTGTTTCAGATTTAGGCAAGACGCCTGGAGAGGCATTGAACTATACCTTCACTCCTAAAGGAGAAGGTTTTGCTTGGAATAAAACTAAGGACAGCATTACCCTGGTCTTGGGCCTTGGTGTAGGGGCAGGTCTGGGTGCAGGTATTGCATATGCAGCGCCAATGGCCACGGCTGCTATAGTGCAGGCTACAGGCTGGTATCTCACTCCGCATTTGGAGCTTATGGTTACTTATACAACGGCTTGGTCTATGGCACTAGTTGTGGGTACACTTGTAGGCATGGCACGTTATGGTGTGGAGCCCCGGAACTCAGATGGATATGAAAAAGTTGAATAAGAATATGGTGAAAGAAATATTAACGCGAATTTTGGATTAGACTATAAGGCACATAAAACCTTCACTTTTAAGCCATCACATGCTTTATCCAAGGTTCGTGTTCTTAAGTAATTTAGGAATAATTTCAAATGCTCGCAATTTTTGTAGTTGTCTTATCTTATCTTGTTGGCAGCATTCCTGCAGGGATGCTGCTAGCTAAAAGGTATGGCAGCGGAGATCTGCGTACGCAAGGCTCCGGTAATATTGGTGCTACTAATGCTTGGCGCGTTGGAGGTAAATATTTAGGAATCAGTACTTTTGTTTGTGACATGCTTAAGGGCGCGATCCCCGTATATCTAGCACAACATTATTTAGGAGAAACCATAGGGATGCTTGCTGCTATAGCTGCAGTGGTGGGGCATATATTCCCAGTATGGCTTAACTTTCGTGGCGGGCGGGGGGTGGCCACTACTTTTGCAGTAATTACTGTTATTGCGCCACTCATAGGCTTATCTATGATTATTGCTTGGGCCTTAACTTTTTGGCGTACTCGAATTTCTTCTTTATCCTCTTTGGTAGCTATTTTTATAGCTTTATCTCTCTCTTTTCTCTTTCCATCTATAAAAATTTTTATTACAGTACTTGTACTGTCAGCTCTTGTAGTATTTCGTCATAACGAAAATATAGAGCGCTTGATGCAGGGTACTGAAAATAGATTTGAGGTAATAGGAAATGAACCAAAATTATAATATAAAGCTACCACAGCATATAGCTAATATAGATGAAATATTATCAAGTTACGACGCACTTTTTATAGATATGTGTGGAGTCTTGCATGATGGGACGCAAGCTTTTCCTGGTATTAATGAAACCCTGCAGCATTTAGTAAGTGGCACGCAAGTTATATTATTTTCCAACTCCCCCCGCCTCATTGAAGACTCACGCAAGCAGCTGGCAAAATATGGTGTGGAGCCGGGTGAAGCTTTTATCTGTACTTCAGGTCAATATTTTATTGATTCTATGAATGAGCGTGCTACCCGCGGTCGGGCTAAAGTCATTATTTTAGGCGCTAATAAGAACCCTAATTTAGTAGATGCTTTGCTGGTACGAGCATGTGACATATTTGAAAATATAACTGAAGCTCAGTATATACTGATATTAGACAATGCTGATGCTGCTGGTGGGATTCATCGTCATGATGATATTTTTGCAGCAGCAGTAACAGAGGGCATTATAGCGCTATGTCCTAACCCCGATATCAAAGCAGTATCAGGGCGTGATATTACTTACCCTCAGGGTGCTTTTGCCGAGCGGTATAAAGAGATGGGAGGGGCGGTAGAGTATTTTGGTAAGCCAGTAGTTAACTTCTATCAGCATGCCTCGCGATTGCTCGCCCCCGGAGCTAGTCGTATTCTGGCAATTGGTGATAATATGGATACGGATATTTGTGGTGCTCATAATTATGGAATTGACTCTTTGTTAGTGCTTGAAACTGGGGTTTGTCGCAGCCTTGATCCTAAAGAGATATATAAAGGATATGGTTTTCTGCCAACCTATACTATAGATAGGTTGCGTTAATGTATATATTATTCCTCACCTCCTTATAGAATATATTTGTATTTATTAATTAATATGTAATATATCTTCATTATTATAGTAATATAGCTATATTTAAAGAGGTGTTATGAGAGAATGGGGTTTTGTAAGCTGGATTAGCAAGGGGTCATTATGGATTGGGCTTTTCTTGTGTGTTTTAACAATAATCGGTGGTTGCTATATATTTAATCATTATTGGCCACAAGCATTACAACATGAAGCTGAAAATGAGATTAATACTTGGCTAATTTTTGTAACTGGAATAGCTACTGCTCTTTTGGCCATGATTGCCTGGGTGCAGCTTAAAAAGATAGTGCGAAAAGATGAAGGGCAGTTTTTCTTAGATATTGATAATCGCTGGGCTAGTGAAGAAATGATCGAGGCGCGGCGCATTATCCATCAAATCAGATTAGAATGCACCAAGAAAAACAATGATGATAAGCATCGCTGCCTAGAGAGTGAATTGTGCCAACAAATTGGTGGAGAAATTTTGAAAATATCAGAAAGCAAAGATAAAATCAAAGAATTCGGCTATATTATGAATCTTTTGGATTTTATAGAGACAGTAGGCTTTTTAAGTAAAGAAGATCTTATTACACCCATTGAAATCGAAGCTTTATGTGGAGAATCCATACTATACTACTGTAAAATATTGAATGAGTATGTCAGTAATAAAGATGGGAAATACAAAAATTTTAAGGATCTGCATGATAAATTAGTGCAGGAAGAGTAAAAATTAGCTTTATTCCATGCTACTTATAGTTAGTAAAATAGTTTATAGCATGTGGGAATTCATACAAATTGTAGAGAATATGCCAAAAAAGAGCAAAATACCGGTGGCAATTTTAACGCCAGGTATGATAGCAAGTGCTTCTTCCATTGGAATAGTGGGAGCTAAAGTTTCTAAACCTCTGAGTCTATAGGCTAAGCCCGCGGATCCAAGAAAGCTAGTTAAAGTTCCTATACTAAAGCAAACTCCTCCTGTGATATCTTCTTTCTCGGCAAATAATCTATAAGCGCTTATTGCTAAACATATGGCAGAGGTAGCGTAACCCAATCCCATCATTAAATTGCCTCCTTGAATATAGGTTCCAATTTCTTCAACAGATAGGGCTTGGCTGAAACTAAACCAATGAAGAGTGCCTGCGCAAAAACCCGCAAGTGAAAAACTTAACACTGTGAAGGTGCCGAAGCTAAATGCTATACCTTTTAGAAAGTCTTGCTCTTTTGCACGGTAGCTAAATGTAGTGTTATAACTAGCATAGAAATCGTACACTCCAAATTCCGTTTCTTTATTCTCATCTTTGTATATATCACTTATTATCTTAAAAGCCTCTTCACACTGTTGCTTTTGGTAACTGTTTAAGCCCTCTAATTTATCAGGATGTAGTAATAAACTTAGGCTACGATAATTTTCCTTGTGTTTTGTTGTGTCATGCCCAAATATTCTTGTTTTTGTTAGGGGATTATTTTTTGGGCTTTGCAAATTAATCTCTCTTATAATTGTAGCAATTTTTGTACGAGCTTGGACTATAAGTTTCTTATCTACATTTGGTAGTTTAATTGCCTTTAATATAGTGGAAATATCTTCATAATCCAAATTATAAAGATGTACTGATTTTTGCAATATTTCTTTGATTTTTTCCTGCATAACCTATCTCTAATTTAAATATATGGGGATAATAATGTAGTAATTATATCATTAATCAATAAAGAAAGCTACAAAAATTTTATGTTATAAAAGTGTAATAAATTGTAGAGGTTGCAGTTATTTCCTAAATTTGGTGTTATACCTCTTGACGCATGTTCATAGCTAAAATTAGAGTGCCTTCGTCCATATATTCTAGCTCGCCTCCTATTGGAATACCATGGGCTAAGCGAGTGGTGCGTACTCCCATAGGCTTTAGTAGATCAGCTAGGTAATAAGCAGTGGTTTGGCCTTCAATGGTGGAGTTAGTCGCGATCACTATCTCAGTAATTTGTTCTTCGCTGATTCGCTGTTTGAGGCTGTCTATATTAAGGTTTTCTGGCATACGCCCATCTAATG